>CAYFOB010000204.1:0-4155 GCA_964344525.1 uncultured Thiomargarita sp. | reverse complement strand
TTTACATTTTTATACGCTTAATCAATCAGCGTTGATTTTGGACATTGCAAAACGTTTGGGCTTGCAAAAGGCTTCTTAACCTTGTCTTTTGAGCTGTGGTTAAAAAAACTTTCTTGAAAGGGGTGTGTTAAGTAATCACAGCTCAAAACAGTATCAAAGGAACCAGATTATGGCTGATTCACCAAGCTTATTATTAGTTGATGATGATCCGCTGATCAGTGAATCTCTTGCATTTGTCTTAAAAGACAATTTTACAGTTCATGTGGCGGCTACCCGTGATGAAGCTAAGCGCTTGTTATACAAACTTTCTGTGTTACCTAATTTAGCTTTGATTGATCTAGGGTTGCCACCTGATCCGCATCGTCCTGAAGAAGGTTTTAGTTTAGTCTCAGAATTACTGGCTTTTAATCCGTCAATTAAAATTCTCATTCTATCTGGGCAAGATAGCCAGGAGAATGTGCGACATGCTTTAACTTTGGGAGCGGTGGATTTTATTCCTAAACCATGTAACATGGATTTGCTCAAAACGCGGATAAATCATCAATTAATGATTTTGGATGCTGAGCAACATAAGCCCCAAACAAAACAAGAAAAAGAATGTGGACTGATTGGACAAAGTTTAACAATTCAAACGCTACGTACTCAAATACAACAATTTGCCACTTTGCCGTTTTCAGTGTTGATTGAGGGTGAATCTGGTACTGGCAAAGAATTAGTCGCACAGTGCTTACACGCACAAAGCGAACATGCAGAAGCCCCGTGCTTAACTGTCAACTGCGCTGCCTTTACGACAGAATTGCTTGAGGCTCAATTATTTGGGCATGCTAAAGGCGCATTTACTGGGGCGAATACGGCGCGCTCTGGTTTTTTTGAGGATGCCAGTGAGGGTAGCTTAATATTGGATGAAATTGGTGATATGCCACTACAACTCCAATCTAAGCTATTGCGCGTTTTAGAAAATGGTGAATATTATCGACTCGGTGAAACACGGGTGCGCCAATCTCAAGCCAGAATTATCGCAGCAACTAATCGTGATTTGCGTGAAGAAGTGAAAACAGGACAATTTCGTAGTGACTTGTATCACCGCCTCAGCGTATTGACGATAAAAGTACCTCCTTTACACGAACGAGATAAGGATAAATTTTTATTATTAAATCATTTTCAAGAATTTTATGCAAAAATGGGTACTTTATTCCAGTTAGATGAAGAAGCGAAAGCTTGTTGGAATAACTATTCTTTTCCTGGCAATGTCCGTGAATTACGCAATATTGTGATTCGTCTTGGCGCTAAATATCCCAATCAGTTACTTAACAAAACGCAATTAGAAGAGGAATTGGAAACCAATTTTAGCAAACCGTCGAACTCAGAAGATTCTAAAGAAGTTATTATTAAGCAACTGAATCAGGAGGGATTTTCCCTTGATGAAGTATTACTTGAATGGGAACGCCGTTACATTAATAGCGCGCTGGAAATCAGCCAAGGAAATCTCAGTCAAGCAGCCAGAACACTAGGGATTAATCGCACGACTTTGTATAGCAAGATGCAACGCTTAACTAAGAATTAGTTTAGGTGCAAAGCGCCGCGGCGCTTTGCACTAATGATTAGGGCTTAGGCAAATAAATTTGATAATCGCGTAAATCGCCCGACAAACTCGCATTTTTAACAACCACAATGCGTAAAAAAATAACAAGTTCACTTTTAGTATATTTATTCTCACGATAACTAAACAAATCGCCGATCAGTGGTAGTTTTGATAACACTGGCACTCCCTGAGTACTTTGATCAATGACATTTTGCATTAAGCCACCGATAATCGCCACTTCACCATTGTTGATTCTGAGAACAGACTCAATTTCACGCACTTGTATTTCAGGAATGAGGTTAACCAGACCCGCTTCGGCTAATGCAGGGTTAGGTTCTTGTTTGAAATCAACTACACGCGAAATGGTAGGGCGGATATTTAGAATAACCATATCATTTTCGCTGATTTGTGGAGTCACACTCATCACTAAACCAACTGGCACCGTATTAATTTCTGTTGAAAAACTTTCCCTCGTTTTTGTATCACTCTCATTAATTTCCACCTGACTTCTAAAATAAATAATATTATCAACCACTTTGAAAATGGCCGTTTGATTATTTAGTGCTATAATTTTGGGGCTGGAGAGCACTTTCACCGTTCCAAACTGGTTAAGTAATCGCACCGTGGCAGAAAGATTCCCAGTAATGTATTTCAGTGAAAAAAAGGGCGTATTTTCCAAATTAGCGCCCATCAGAGATTGCGTATAACCAAAATGCCCGACGAGACGCTGCCAATCTATTCCTGCTTGAAATTGCTCACTGAGTTGTACTTCCACAATACTTGCTTCAATCAGTACTTGTTTTTGTACATTAGCAAGCACTCTATCAACAAAATATTGTATTTCTTCATGCTGTTTGTGAGTGGCGCGAACTGTCATAATACCACTTTCAGGATTGATAATGACTTTATCTTGTGTCAGTTCTTCGGTGTTTCCCAAAATAGCCAAAATATTTTTTTGGAGTGTGTTCCAAAAACGATTATTTGATTCGTTAATAATCTTGGTTGTCGAAATATTGCTTCCTGAACCACTACTTTGGGAAATACCCTGGCCAGTACGAGCAATTTCTGTAGCGACAGACACCTCACTGCTGCTGTTTCTGGCAATGTTAACATAGCCGATTTGATACAAACGCATATAAGGTAAATCAGGAAAAATGGTGATCAAAGTTCCATCAATCTGATAACGCAAATCAACTTGTTTAGCGATACGATTAAGCAATTGTGGTAAAGTTTGATTAACCGCATTCAGTGTGACTTCACCCTTGATATTTGGATGAATGTCAACATCCAATCCCGCATCGCGTGCCAAAGCAAACAATAATTCGCTGACTGGTACCTTGCTGACTGCCACAGTAAAAGTGTCCAGCGGCGGCGTGGGCGATGGAGGTGGTACAAAAGGTTTTTGTTGTATTAGTGGTGGAATATCATCCTTGGGGCGGGGAATATTATCTGTATTGATATGCCCAGAAGAAAGAGTGGGTGGTTGGGGCGCACAAGCAGTTAACAAAAAAATAAAAAAAAAGTGGTGCTGCTGTATTATTTTTTTTGATCTAATGAAATTCATGATTCAGTACTTATTAGCTCCCCAAATTTTATCTCACTTTGTAATAAGCTCTTTAATGCTAATTTCAAAAGATTCTTTTTCTTCATTTGAGGAATTATGCTTTTTTATAAAAGGGTTTTCAATAAATTTGACTTGAATTTTATCTCTATGGCTTAAAATCGTTTGACACTCCAATAGATGATAGTTGCAGAGTGCCTGATTTTGTTTGGCTTGTTTAAATAATTGATAGAGTTCACAATTGTCTGATATTTTAGTTTTGTCTTGGTTGTAAAATATAACACCGTAAGCTTTTTTGATATTGCTGTGATTATTTATCGTCAGTAACATGTATAGCCTATTCATGGTGCATCGGTACTTTTCTTCAATTTCGCAAAGCGTACTTTTTTTACGTTTGCCTTTTTCAAGCTTTTTAGCTTGCAATGAAGTTTTTAGTTCAATTAAGACGATGTTTAACCGATAGGTGTTTTGATAAGCTTGAAGCACGAGTAAAGCGATTTCGGTTGTTCTGCTTTTTGTCGAGATACCTTCAATATCTTGTTCCAAGTTTATTTTCCAGATTTCTTTAATAGAGGAAATAGTTTCTAAGTCTGTAATAAAAATGCGTTGTAAATGTCCTTGTCCTTGGGTGCCACTAATTTCTATAGAAATATTCTCCAAATCAATTTCTTCAATAAAGCCTAACTGTTTTAGGGCAATTTGAAATTTTTCCCTGATAAGGAAAGGCGTTTTTTTTCTATTCTGCTCAAAATTTTTGATGATAAGCTGCATATTTGTTTAATATAAACTTGTATGACACACAAAGCCAGAGTACAACGAATAAACCCATGGGAATTTGACTTTTGTCAATTCCTGTAGTGGTTTAGGTAGGAAAGGTGGTGGGAAGTTAAACAAAATTTGGTCGGGGTGAGAGGATTTGAACCTCCGGCTTCTACGTCCCGAACGTAGCGCTCCACCAGACTGAGCTACACCCCGAAAAATTTCTCTATCTTGTCAATGCAACAACACCGAT
>CAYFOB010000203.1:5533-7216 GCA_964344525.1 uncultured Thiomargarita sp. | reverse complement strand
TGGAGTGCAAAGCAACGCTTTGCGACTTGTGAACGAGGATGCGTAACACCAGTTACTCAGTAACGGGCTGACTGGGGCTCACGACACCATTAGACATGACACCGCTACGCAACATCATCCCTATTAGGCGTAGAATCCGTTTATCACTGATCCGTTGTCCTAATCTTTTGATGAGACGGTCGTGATGGATACGATCAAAGAATTTCGAGAGATCAATGTCCACCACATACGATTTGCCACTTTAACAAAAAACTCCCGTCTTTTCAATCAAATCTTTTGCCGTTTCATATTCTTGTTGAGCACCAGACAACATGGAAAACCAATTAGGTGCCGGATAACTCAAAACGGGTTTTATCCTTTTTAAGCTCATCCAACATTTAACAAGCCCGGACTACTTGCCCGTTCCTCTTTAAACATATTACGCACACAAACCGCAAAATGCTGTTTCCCTTCAACTTTTGAAGTCATTAGCAAAGGAATTCGTAATTCATTTTTCGCTTCAAAGTCAAGACTAAAAAGCTTAACCTTCCCGCCGCCCTGAATCCAAGATAAACAGGCTGGTAGCGCAACATGTGCCAAATCGCCCGCCACGTAGCCGTCTGGCAGATAAATCACCAATTCAAGCCGCTCACCAGCTTTGACTTGTTGGATGACCACATTTTTGCTATTTCTTAAACTGACTTCGATGGGAAAATTATTTGCAAAAGTTCCCCAATCTTCTTCATGAAGTCGTGTTACTTCAACAGCGGCAACACCATTTAAAACGTCAATGGATTCTATCGGCTCTGGCAATTGCGCTGCCTCAATCGCAGTCATTTCTTGATTATTGACACGCAAACGCCCGGCACCGTTGACAATACTTGATTTTTTCAACTGAATCATCAAAGCAATAGCAGCAACAGAATCTTCTGTTGAATAGAGTCTACCTTGCTCATTAAATTGGCGCGTCACCTGATTAGCCAATTTTATTCCTTTTCGATAATCACCCATCACAATTAAGCTGGCAGCCGCATAAGCCAATGTTTGGCGATCAGCCACTGCATCTTGGGGCGCTTTTAAACGCACTTCTTCGTCAGTGAAATCGATTAAATTATCGATCAATTGGTTGATTTCATCGGCATTGGCAAACGTATAAGCATCCTCAATAGTTTGAATTTTTTCAGGAACACGCTGCATCTGATAAGCTTTGGCTGCCATGTCTGCCAATTTGACACCCTCACGCACCGCTTGACGTAGATCATCAGAAAATTCGGGAATTTGATCTAATTGTTCTAATTTCCAGAGATAGCGCACAGCCTTCTTGCCATAATCTCCACAAAGATGGTCACTGTTGGGATAGAAGACAAAGCCTCCTTTGGGATGTATCAGTTTTTGTTCACGCGCAATGCCCACCAAAATAATTTGTTCAGCCGCATTACGTTGTGCATCATTTTTAGCCGTCAAATACATAAACGTCGCGGCTAAAATTTTGGCTGCCGTTTGTACACAACACAGGTGGGCATAATTGGCGGTGGCTGTTACCAAACTATCAAAAGAAGTATCAAGATTGGGCAATACCCGCAAATTCAGTGCCTTGGCAGTTTTTAAGTTAATTGAATCATCCTGATATAATAAACCTAATTCTTTGGCATAAGATTTAAACTGCCCTGGCTCACCAACAACCCGCTCAATAGAATCCATTTC
>CAYFOB010000203.1:0-5523 GCA_964344525.1 uncultured Thiomargarita sp. | reverse complement strand
TCGCCAGTGACACTGTCTTCTAAATGCGCAAAATAAGTGCCTGGTTGAACATAAAATTCTAATTCGACGGGCGTGCTAAAATCCTGAATGCCATTGCGTAGCGTAACCGTTTTGCCATTCTGTGTTAAACTAATCCGTGCTTGGTGGGAAGGGGTGATGGCGCGAAGACGCCCAATGACTTTATCATCAGGATGGACAATGGGTGGTAATTCTAAATCAAGCCGCACGGGTTTATCGACGACAACCGTGGTACGTTCTTGTGTCCAACCACCCTTGCTCATGGCAAAAGCTTCAACCGTGAAAGTGCCTAAAGAGTCACTTAATGGTATAATAATATCCTTTGTGCCAGAGACGGAAACCAGCTCATAAAAAAGCACTTCTGGAAATTCAGTACGGGCTGGCATCACCGCTTTTTGAGGCGATGGAGGTTCATTGTTAGTTTCAAAAACTTCATTTGTTGGGCTGGGTTCATCTAACGACAAATCCTCTTCCAGGGATCCTAATGACAATTCGTCTTCCAGGGATAAATCATCTGTTGCGTCTAACGACAAATCCTCTTCCAATGAGAAGTCGTCAAGACTTGCATCATCTAATAACAAATCATAGTCTTGCGACAGACTAAAGTGTTCATTTGAGTTCTTTACATTGGAGAGAACGATTGCGGGCGGCTGAATTTTTTCAATTTCCTCTATCATCATAAATCCCCGTTCAGCCATGCCCATTGTCGCCGCATCAATACCACGCTTAGCCGCGGTCCCTAAACTGACTTCGGGCTTATCAGTTGCCGTCAAACGCTCATCGCGGACACATAATAAAACCTTAATCTCATTAGCGGTGAGACGCACAACTAAATCTGAGCGTGGTAAAATGCGCTTGGGGGTTTCAATTGATAATTGAAAGGTGTTAGGTTTAATAAAGGTGGTATAACCCTCAAAAGCTTGTCCAAACACAAAGCCACCAACAAAAACCGTACAAAAAGGGCTTTCTGTCATCACCGCGATGCTATGACCTGCGGTGACATTTCCCACTTCCTGTATAGCAAAATCGCCGCTTGTCAAATCTAAACTCACCAAAACCAGCGACTCCATATTGGCATTGACTTGAATCTGCGGATGTTGAGTGACAATTTTTTCGACTGTCAATGGAGTATCAATCAAATCGCCTTCACTTAAATAACCGCCACGCAAGGGGAGCGCATTCGCTTCCGGCATCATTGAAAATAGTCTTTCCCTACCCAACTCGCTGATCACCGTCACCTTTTGCTCCACCGCCCGACTACCATGAATGGCGACTTCAGCCACCCGCTCGGCATCATCTGCTGCCATCAAGCGTAGGCGAAAGGGTCCTTCTCCTTGTATTTTGACACCACCAGCATAACGTCCAGGTGACAATGGTAACAGCCCCATTTGCATGATTTCTCTACCTTGTTCCACCAACGCCACAATCAGTTCATCAGCAAACGGCTTTTGATAACTTTCCACGGCCAATTCAAACCAAAGTTGTTGACGCTCCCGCATGAGTCGATGACTGATGAGGCGTGCTGAGAGTGGTGCAAGAGTGTATTCAGCCACCGTAAAGGAAACGGGTATGCCAATACGACGATTATCAATTGACAACTGTGCCGAATAGCGCCCAGGTAGGAGCAGTGAAAGCGTTTCAATGCCAACGCCATCTATCAATTCAATTTGACGCTGGCTAAAAAATGCCCCATTATAGTCAATAACTAAACACAAATTTTTGGGTGGACAGGGAAATCCGATAAACAAATGCACAGAATCTTGTTCAGCGCGATACAAATCACGATCACAAACAACACAAGCAATCGGCTCAATAAGACGTGAATCAGGTGTAATCGTTACTCCAGCCAATCGCAACGGGTGTTCAATTAGCGGAAAAACCTTATTTTCAATAGACTTATTAACAATAGCAAGCCGCTGATTTTTGCCTCCAGCCGATGAAATTTGTTGCTTAACAAAAACAAAATAGTGCCCAATTTGGACATTATCTTTGATTTGCCAGGCAAGTTGATGATCATTGATGGTGATTTTAAACATTTTTGTATTTTCCTAGTGTCAAGCGAATTTTGTCAGGTAGGAGTCCAAACTGAAGTGTACTTGCCAGTATCAAACACATTAGTCACTTGGTTATTTTATGACATGGTATTGTAGCACCTTTTTAATTAACCCTACTCTGACTCTCTAAAAAAAACTCAATCACACGTTCATCAACAATCACATCCTTTGGGCGCACTTTGCTTTTGAGTACTAATCCTTCTAGGGTTTTGCAGCGGCTGAGTGCGACATATAGTTGTCCATGGGCAAATGTGCCCCAGCCTAAGTCTATGATGACTTTGTCAAATTGTTTGCCTTGGCTTTTGTGGATGGTCATTGCCCAGGCGAGCTTGAGTGGGTATTGGGTAAATGAGCCGATGACTTCGGTTGCCATGATTTCAGTTTTTTCATCAAATTCATAAGTCAGCATTTCCCATTTGAGTCGTTTGACAGGGTAGATCATTTTGTCAGGTGTTTCGACTTGGATTTGTTCCTGTTCTATTTTTTTTATGCGTCCTAGCGTACCATTTGCCCAACGTCCTTCGCTATCGTTTTTGACAAACATCACTTGAGCGCCTTCTTTGAGGTATAAAGCGGATTCTGTTGGTAATGTTTCGTTATCAAATTTGCCCTTGATTTCGCCTTCAAATTGGTAGAGTGGTGTGGGCAATTTTTCGAGCTGCGCAGTGTTGATTTCTGAGGCGGTATTGTTGGTGGTTGTGAGGGTAATGTAGTAGTCGTTGATTTCTAATTCAAAGTTTGGTTGATAGCGTTGATTAATCCGTTTGATATCTTTAGAGGTGGCTTTATTATTACGAATACTATTGAGTAAGCGAATGAATTCTTGTTCCTTGTGGCGAAAAACTCGGGTGAGTTCTACTGATATTAACTCAACTTCTTGAAACACTTTGGCGCTAAAAAAGAAGGGGCTGTCGTAGGTGCTTGAAAATAATTTGGCTTCTTCGTCATTAGACACGACTGGGGGTAATTGAAATAAGTCACCAATAAAAATCATTTGGGTGCCACCAAATGGTTTGTGGCGATGTTTGCCGTTGAGGCGCATAAAACGGTCGATGATATCCATCATATCTGCTCTCACCATGGAAATTTCATCGATGACAATTGTGTCAACAGATTGATAAAGTTTCCGCATTTTGCGTGAGAGGGTTTTGATTTCAGAACGATTAATTGGACGTGGTGGTAGTTTGAAAAAGGAGTGCAGCGTGGAGCCACCGACATTGAGCGCCGCAATACCAGTCGGGGCGAGTACGACCATTTTTTTGCGGCTATTTCGTTTAAAGTGTTGTAACAAAGTGGATTTTCCGGTGCCCGCTTTGCCGGTGATAAAAACGCATTCTGTGTTGTTTTCCATCAAATCATAGGCTTTCAAAAAATCTTCGGTAAATTCTAGCGCATCAATCGGTGTTTGTTCAGGCGCTTGATAATTTTGGTTGATTGTCCACAATTGGATAGTTTCATCATTGCTTGCTGAGGCTAATTGACTACCATCAGGGCTAAAGGCAACAGCATTGACATGTCCCTGATGTCCATGCACAGTTTGTAAACTTTTGCCGGTGTCAACGCTCCACAGTTTGATGGTTTTATCAAAACTGCCAGAGGCGAGGAAAACGCCATCGGGGCTAAAGGCGAGCGAGATGATACTTTTTTCATGCCCTTCTAGTGTTTTCAATAGTTTACCTGTTTTCACTTTCCACAGTTTGATGGTTTTATCATAGCTTGCTGAGGCTAAAAAGTGTCCATCAGGACTGAAGGCGACAGCGCTCACAAAGTTTTTGTGCCCTTGTAGGGTAGAAATTATTTTACCCGCTTTCCAAAGAATGATGGTTTTATCAAAGCTGCCTGATGCCAATAAATCCCCCTTTGGGTTAAAGGCGACTGAAAATACCCAATCTCGATGTTTTTCGAGCGTGTGCAATAGTTTGCCAGTGCTGACTTTCCACATTTTGATGGTTTTATCGTGGCTTGCAGAAGCCAGCGTTTTTCCATCAGGCGTGAAGGCAACTGAGGCAATATTTTTTTGATGTCCTTGCAAAGTGCGCACGAGCTTGCCCGTTTTTATTTCCCATAATTTGACGCTGTTATCATGGCTACCAGAGGCTAGATAGGTGCCATCTGGGTTAAAACACACACAATAGACTTTATCTTGATGCCCCTCTAAGCTGCCAAATATCAAACCACTATTGAGTTTCCACAAGTTAATGTGCATATCTGAGCCGCCAGAAGCCAAAACCTCACCGTTGGGACTATAGGCTATTATGTAAACCTCTCCCTCATGTCCTCGCAAGGCGACATTCGTTTGTTGATTTTGGGCAGGCGTTTCTTCAGACATTAATTCATTTTGCGCCTCCAAGTATCCTTGTTCAAGCGCTCTCCGCAACCATTTTGTGGCTTCATTTTTATAGATTAATCCCAAATAATATTGAGCCTCTTTCTGATTAGCAGCCATACGAAACCATTTAGCGGCTTCTCGATAATCGGGTAGTTTAAAGTACATCATGCCAAAATCAACAGCTTGCAGGGTATTGATAGGGTTTTCAGTCGCCTGCAAAGCGAGGTGCCAACTTTGCACAGCCCATTCAATCAATACTTTATCAAAGCCTAAATTATCATATAAACGCTTGGTTAAACGTGCATACAATGCATCAAGCGTGATGTCCTTTGGCGAATTTAATAAATCGGTGACAACACCTTCTTTTAGGGCACTAACAAGCAAAAACACTTCACGCCTATATTCTCCACTACACATATCGTGCAACAGCTCTTCAAAACGATTAATGTCAGAACAAAGCGCCGTGCCGTGATGGTTGATAATTTCACAGAGTATTTGTGTGGGTAAGTCTGTCATAATAGCTACAGGGATTGTCTGAATCAATGAAGTTGTTTGAACGAGTGCTGATGGGGCTTTTAGATGGTGACGCTGAACTTAGCGAAGCATTTTAGTGCTTGGCAAAAAAGGAGTCCAAACTTTAGTTTGGGACAATGTTACAATCAAAAAAGTTAAAAGTGAAGAATATCGTTACATGACTACCTTTCCGTTATTAGCAAGATGAAAGAACAGGCTCTAAGCGTTCCTCAATTTAATCAATCTTTCAATCTGTGGTTTTTTTGGCATTGATTAAAAAGGTGTGTGATCTTCATTGCACAAAAGGTATAAAGGATTGATGGCACCCAAGAGCGCACTTTGAATGCACAGGGGCGATGCTGTGGGTAATATTTAGGAGTCCAAGAGAAATCTTGGACTCCTTGCACACCATTTTAATCTTGTTTTTTAGATTTCTTGAGTTGGTTGAGGTAATTTTCAATTTCATTAGGCTTAAAGTGCGCAAAAACCTCTGGCATGGAAAGCCCGGCTAACCTTTCTTCAGGCTTAAAGTTTGCCAAAACCTCTGGCGCTTTAAGCCCAGCTAACCTTTCTTCAGGCTTAAAATGTGCCAAAACCTCAGGTGCTTTA
>CAYFOB010000202.1:0-7263 GCA_964344525.1 uncultured Thiomargarita sp. | reverse complement strand
AAGCACAGGCATTCCCAAGCGGGAGCTTGGGAACGAGGCTGCGTAACATCAGTTAATAAAGGATAACCCCCATTAATGAAGTGATTTTGACTTATCCCTTCTTAAAAGTAATCCTTGTAGTTATATTCTTATACTTTCTCCACGTCCTATCGCATAGTAAATAAAACCCCGCTCACGCATTCTATCTGGCTCATAAAGGTTACGTCCATCAAAAATCACCGGTTGAGTGAGGCTGGCTTTTATCCGCTCAAAGTTGGGGCTACGAAAGAGTTTCCATTCTGTCACAATGACTAAGGCATCAGCGCCTTGAAGCGTCGCTTCTGGTGTGTCACACAGTTGCAAATCTGCACGCTCTCCATAGAGACGCTGTGCTTCGGACATGGCTTCAGGATCATAAGCTTGCACCAAAGCGCCTTGCGCCCATAATGCCTCCATTAATTTGCGACTGGGGGCTTCGCGCATATCATCAGTATCAGGCTTAAAAGCTAAGCCCCATAAGGCAAAACAACGATTTTGCAAATCGCCTTGGAAATGCTGTTGGATTTTTTGAAATAAAACCCCTTGTTGTTCTCGGTTGACCGTTTCAACGGCTTCTAATATTTTTCCACCAGCGCCAACTTTTTGGGCAGTGCGTACCAAGGCTTGCACGTCTTTCGGAAAGCAATTATGGATGAGTATGCCATTTGTTGAAATCAAATGGGAATTGGCACTTTCAATGCTATACACTTTACCTTGATAAGGTTGTTTGGTTAGCGATTTGATCTTGATAATGGCAAAATGTTTTTCTGTTTGGTAATGTCGCGCTTTGATATTCCGATGGTTATCAGCGATGGGCTTGTAAGTTTGCCATTTTTGACCAAACCATTCTCCGAACTTCTTCGTATGTTCCAAGCCATTGATGATAACGAGATATGTTTCAGTCGTTAATTTTTTGGGGAACCAGGTTCGCACAGTGGAAGTGATTTTAAACGATTGCAAAAGCACAGCCAGTGATTGGGCGAGTCGCTTACTTATCGTGCAATATTCAATCGTTAAGCCTTTGCTTTTATTAGGCAGACTGATAGCCCCATTTCCTCGAAGGAGTCCCTTGATAAATTCAAGTTGAATTTCTGAAGGAGAACGAAATATTTGGGGGGGAATGTTTTTTGTGCAAGCGTTAAAACCGCAATGCAAGACATCATCAAATAAATAACTCAACAAAAAGGTGGAAATAATGACAGTATGCTTTCCATTATCATTTCTTTCGATAAACTTGATAGCCAAGTTGTTTAAAATTCCTTTGACATCATTAACATATTCATCATCTTCAAAGGGGAAACCAACTTGGTTGCGTTGCGCATTGATCCAACCTTCAGCCACATAGTAACCAATTAAGCGTGCAAAATCTCCGTTTAGCGGCAATTTGTAGGGAATTGTGGTGGGTTGAGCTATTGAAGTAAAAATGACACTATCCGAATATTGAGCATCCAAAATTGCTTTATAGTTAATAATATCTTTTACTTTGAATGTGCCTGTAGAGGAAATATGCTCATTGAACGTCTTATTCGCAAAAGCAGGATTCTTTAACCAAACCTTTTCCACTAAAGGCGTTTGCTTGATTTCATCTAATAGATCAATTTCGACGTCTTGTTGTGGAAATTGTCCAAAAGGTAAAATGACGCGATCGTTTATTTCAAGCGTTTCTGCTAACTTGACTGTTAATTTGCCATCATTGAAAACCGAAACAGGGTGATCTTTGGTCACTTTGATTTTTTTTCCCAAAGTGAATAAGATTTCTATTAAGTCATCCTCATAATCTCTGAGGCTGACTTGTTCTAAGGTTTCAAAGCAGAAACCGTTGGTATCACCTGACAAGACTTTGATGTTTTCCTCAGTTTTTGCTAAAGCAAATACTTCTTCAAAAGAGAAACACTCAATTCCTTTACCCCGATCAATAAAAAGGACTTCTTCAGGATGAAAACAACTCCCCCCATAGCCCGCCCCAGGATAAATAAAATGAAACCCAATCCGTGGATCAGAACCGATACCAAGACGCACATGTTCAATATCAGCACCAACTCGTTCTGCAATTTGAGCCATTTCATTCATAAAACTGATTTTGGTGGCCAGCATGGCATTGGCGGCATATTTCGTTAATTCTGCTGAACGAATGTCCATCACAAGGAGCCTATCGTGATTACGATTAAATGGGGCATAAAGTTCACGCATTAGCGTTGCTGGACGGGATTTATCGGTGCCAATGACGATTCGATCAGGTTTCATAAAATCCTTAATGGCAGCCCCTTCTTTTAAAAACTCTGGGTTAGAAACAACATCAAAATCGCATACTACTCCACGCGCATCAAGTGCTGCTTGCACCGTTTGGCGCACTTTATCCGCAGTACCTACAGGCACGGTGGATTTATCCATAACCAACTTATAATCCGTCATATGTTGACCAATGGTTTCAGCCACTTGCAACACATAGCGAAGATCGGCAGAGCCATCCTCATCAGGTGGCGTCCCAACAGCAATGCATTGGATTTGCCCATGTGCAACGGCTTTAGCAATATCCGTGGTAAATTGCAAACGACCTGCCGCAAAGTTGCTTTTCAAAAGGCTTTCCAAGCCTGGCTCGTGAATAGGTACATTGCCTTGTTGCAACTGGGCAATTTTATTTTCATCGACATCAACACATAAAACATGGTTGCCCACGTCGGCAAGGCAAGTGCCTGTGACTAAACCGACATAGCCTGATCCAAAAATGGTAATTTGCATATTTTCTTTCTCTTAACTTAATGGCATTGCGCTGGCGCGTGGGAACAAAAAATTAAGGTGGATGGGGCGTAGCCTACATGAGCTAAAGCAAAACCCTCTCAATCCCCCCCTCTTTAACCTGATCCAAAAATACCTTTTGCCAATTTTTCCCCAATCGCTGATTCGCCAACTCTACCACAATATAATCTATTTCAACGTCAATGTCATCGCGATAGCGGTACAGGCCTTGCAAACAGGCAGGGCAGCTGGTAAGGAGCTTTACCCTTGAGGACACTTTATTGACACCGCTTTGTAAATCTTCAAGCTTACGAAAACGAACTTGTGTCGCAATATCGGGACGCGCTATCGCAAATGTACCCGCTTCACCACAGCATCTATCTGATAATAACACTTCTTGTCCCATCAGTCGAGAGGCGACTTGTAGTGGCGGATAACTTTTCATGGGCGTGTGGCAGGGATCATGGTAGAGGTATTTGGTACCTTGCGTTTCGTTTTTTGAGTAGCCTTTTTCCATTAAATATTCGTGAATGTCCAACAAACGGCAGCCGGGGAAAATTTGTTGAAATTGGTAGCCTAAGAGTTGATCCATGCAAGTGCCACAGGAGACTATGACTGTGTTGATATCCATGTAGTTCAAAGTGTTTGCAACGCGGTGGAATAGCACTCGGTTGGCGGTGGAAATTTGTTGACCTTTGTCAGCGTCTCCATTTGCTGTTTGTGGATAGCCACAGCATAGATAACCTGGGGGCAAGACGGTTTCAACGCCCATGTCATAAAGCATTGCCAACGTTGCTAAGCCGATTTGGCTGAATAAGCGTTCTGAGCCACAGCCGGGAAAGTAAAAAACGGCATCACCGTCTTCTTTTGCGGGATTGCGTATAATTGGTACGTGATTTTCTACATTCAATAAGCTACGCAAAGTGCCTTTTGGTAAATGGCTGGGCAGTGGTTTTTTGACAAAGTTTATTACTTGGGCTTGCATTTTGCCGGTGGTTGCTGCTGGGCGTTTTTTGCGATTAATTAGGGGCTTTGCTATTCGATAGGCAAGATTTTGCCCCTTGTAACCCCACTCCAGCATGGTTTTACGCATCATTTTTATCGTGGTGGGTTTGGTAATATTGAGAAAGGCTAACGCTGCCCATTTGCCAACGCTAAAGTTGCGCTTACCATAATTTTTTAAAATCTCTCGCATTTTGATAGAGACATTGCCAAAATCAATATTCACAGGGCAAGGAGTCAAGCATTTATGACAAACCGTACAGTGATCAGCCACATCATTCATTTCATCAAAATGGCGTAAAGAAATGCCGCGTCGCGTTTGTTCTTCATATAAAAAAGCTTCAATCATTAAGCCCGTTGCCAGAATTTTATTGCGAGGCGAGTACAACAAATTGGCACGCGGTACATGCGTATTGCACACAGGTTTGCATTTGCCACAACGCAGACAATCTTTGATTGCTGTGTTTAATTCACCTAATTCGCTGGCTTCTAATATCAACGCCTCTTGTTCCAATAAGCGTAAAGAAGGTGTGTAAGCTTTTTGCAAATCGGCGCCAGGTAACAATTTATTGCGATTAAAATGTCCATTAGGATCCACTTTTTGTTTATAAGCGATAAAATCCTCCACGATTTGAGGCGCGAGAAATGACATTTTTGTCATCCCAATACCATGTTCACCAGAAATCACTCCGCCTAATTTGTTCACAATCGCCATAATCCGCGCCACAATTCTATCTGCTTCTTGTAGCATTTCATAATCATTTGAAAAAACCGGAATATTGGTATGAACATTACCATCACCAGCATGCATGTGCAAAGCAACAAATAAACGACTGTTGCGGATGGTGGCATGAATTTGATCAAATTGTTGGCGCACATTCGCTAAGTTGCCGCCCATAAAAATTTTCTTGAGCGTTTTTGCCACTGCTTGCCGATAAGAAATCCGTAACTCACGGCGTTGCAAAAGGCGAAAAACTGTTTCATCACCTTGGACATCTGCAGGCGCATCAAGTTTGTCCATCATGGTTTGCCATAATTTATGCACTCGCTGTAAATGGGATTGTGCAGCTTGTTTTTTGGCTTCAATAATCGCCTCATTTTCTTGACTGCTACTATCACTATCTTTTTGAAATTGGGGAGAATTGAGATAATCCAGAATGCCCTCTATGATGCGCAATTTATTTGCCGTGGATTGTTCGATATTAATGCGCTCAATTTCATCGTTATAGTCAGCCAAACGCTCTAAGGGAATAACGACATCTTCATTGATTTTAAAAGCATTTGTGTGAGCTGCAATGGCGGCAACACGCGCACGATCCTGCCAAAAAGATCGTTGTGCCTCTGGTGTTACTGCAATAAAACCTTTTGCCTCTCGCGCCTCTGCTAAACGTACAACTTCTGAAGCCGCTTGATCCACCGCCTTTTCATCATCTCCAGCGAGATCAACTAACAACAACATTTTGGGCAATTCATGGCGAGCGGCTTTGGTGCTATATTTAACGGCACGAAGATAACGCTCGTCCAAATGTTCCATGCCGGTTAACAAAACCCCAGCTTGTTGATCCAAATAGGCTTTAGTTTCAACAATTGCTGGCACTGCTTTTTTTAAATCTGTGCCAAAAAACTCTAAACAAATGGTGCGTAAAAATTTTGGTTTTGGATGCAAAATAAAAACGGCAGAGGTGATTAAGCCATCGCAGCCTTCTTTTTGAACACCGGGCAATCCGCCTAAAAATTTGTCGGTGACATCTTTACCTAACCCCGGCTTGCGCACAGCAGGTATGCGTAAAATGTTGGGCTCACCAATGCGCGTTTTACCATCGGTTTGATAACGAGTGATTTTAAATTCGGTGAGACTTGCTATTTTGCCAAAATTATGATTGAGGCGCTCCACTTCTAACCATTGAGCAGTGGGCGTTACCATGCGCCAAGATAGTAAATTGTCCAAAGTGGTGCCCCACTGCACTGCTTTTTTACCACCCGCATTCATGGCAATATTGCCACCAATCGTTGAGGCGCTTTGAGAAGTTGGATCAACTGCAAAAATACAATTTTTCTCAGCCGCTTGTTCAGCGACATGCTGAGTGACAGCACCCGCGCCAACGCGAATTTTTTTCACCGGGTTGCTAAGCGCCTCAATTTCTCCTAAACTATCCAATTTTTCGGTATTAATCACCGCGCTTTTGGCATGCAAAGGAATAGCGCCCCCTGTATAACCCGTCCCACCACCGCGTGGCACAATGGTTAAATTCAGTGCAATGCAGGTTGATACCAAAGCAGCCACTTCCTGCTCAGTATCAGGAAAAATCACCACAAACGGATATTCAACGCGCCAATCGGTGGCATCGGTGACGTGCGACACTCGGGATAAGCCATCAAAACAAATGTTATCTTTACGAGTCACAAGCGCTAAGCGTTTAAAAACGGTGCGACGAAATTGATATTGATCAACTAACCATTGCTCAAAGGTTTTCAGGGCAGAACGCGCAGCGCCCACCAATTGCAAGGCTAATTGGTTACCATCCGCACGCAATTCAATTTGCTCTAAGCGGTGAGATAAAGTCTGAATCAAGGAGGTGCGACGTTTACGATTAGCTAATAAGTCGTCTTGAATAAAAGGATTACGCTGAATAACCCACATATCACCCAAGACTTCAAATAACATACGCGCAGAACGCCCAGTGCGCCGTTGCCCACGTAATTCATTTAAAATCTGCCATTGTGCTTCACCTAGCAAGCGAATGACGATTTCACGATCAGAAAAGGAAGTGTAATTGTAAGGGATTTCACGGATGCGAGTAGACATGATAATATAATGGAAGTTGAGAGGCTTTTCTATTTCAAGGTGGTAGGTTTGGATGAGGAGTCGGGACATAGATTGCGTAACAATTTGATATCCAACACAATAACTACAAGGATTATATTTAAGAAGGGATAAACCTTAGTCCTTATTAGGTTTTGACGGTGCCCGTATTAAATATAATCCTTGTAGTTATTCGTGGTTTCTTGAGAGTTTGGGAACAAAGGTGCGTAACATCAGTTATTTATTGTCCGAAATAGGTTTTGTTATTTTGAATTAATCCATTTTATCATATTTTTAGAACCTTTGTGCGTAACATGAGTTATATTAACGATGATAGGCATGGTACAAAAAAAAATGAAAATCCACAAGATTATTTGGACAGAAGAACAAATTGAACACATTGCACGACATGGTATACAATCTCATGAATTTGAAGAAGTTTGCTTTGGTAAGGCATTTGTTCAACGTACCAAATCACTGGGAAAAAATCCGGTTTACTATGTACTTGGGCAAACCTTGTCAGGACGTTATTTGTTATGCGTTGTGATACATTTTCCTGATGGTAACGGATTTCCGGTGACTGCGAGACTGGGGTGTTAAATTTGGGCTAATTTGTCCATTTTTTTTCACCCTATTTTTATTCCATTTCAAAAAAATCACAAATACCATTTCTTTAAGAAATGGTATTTGTTTTCCACGAAAAA
>CAYFOB010000201.1:6020-7268 GCA_964344525.1 uncultured Thiomargarita sp. | reverse complement strand
CCTACAGTATAATAGTTTGTTTTTAAAGTTTTTTTTATTAACTTAATGGCATTGACCCCTAGAGGGGCTAGGGGTGTGTTGGGCAAAACCATTAATAGTCGAATTGACAACATGAATCATGTAATTGATATAGCTAATTGGTTTTTAGGCTCTATTGATAGAGATGCAGGTGATTGCATTACGCACAAAAAATTGCAAAAATTAGTGTACTATGCGCAAGCTTATGCCTTGGCACTATTGAATAAGCCATTATTTGAAGAAGATTTTGAGGCTGGCACGCATGGTGCCATCATACCAACGCTTTCAGAAAAATTTAAGGATTATAGTTGGGAAGGTTTGCCAGCACCAGAAACTGTGCCATCATTTGATAATGACATTGAGGCACTATTAAAAGATATTTGGCATGTTTATGGTGAATTATCTGCAAAACGCTTACAACAGTTGATTCTTAGTGAAGAACCTTGGAAAAAAGCCAAAGACAATTCCTCTCAAATTATTTCAAAATCTTCGATGCAAGAATATTATAAGTGGCATTTTGACAAATTAAACGAGTAAATCATTTAAACAAAGTTTGTTGTGCTTTAACATAACGCACAGGTTTGTTCAATTTTTTGATTTTACCCAGCTCTAAGGCGCGTTTTAACCAAATTTTGACTTGTGTTTGGTGTAAATTCAAAATTTCTGCCAGCGCCTTTTCGGTTTTTTCGGTCGCCAGTTGTTGCTCAAAATAAGGCCATACAATTTCAAATAAATCGGTGCTGGGGGGCACTTCACAATGATCAATTTCACTGAGCTGCGATAACTGCTGACGTAAATCTGTTATGTTACGCAACATTTTTTCATCCAACGCAATTGCTCCTTGATTAAGCAATTGTTGATTGCCCTCTGGGATGGCTTGATCCTTGCGAACAAATAGTGGCACCCATTGCGCTTTTAAATTTTCGGTAGCCCCCGCCCAAGTCCCCCCCTCTTGATAACCACTGTTGGCAACAATTGCCCAATCTGACAAGGTATAAATATATTTATTACGTGCCATGGCGTTACCAACATTAAAACCTATGTCAGGATCAAAAGGAGAAATCAAGACTAACCGCTCCTCTCGTAAGGCATCACGGTATTTTGCCGCAACCGCAGCCTGTGTCAGCTGATCTGCCAACACACCAACAACTGTTCCGCCATGTGTCAAAGCTGTTAGCATGGCTTCTGTGTCTACGCCTCGCGCACCGCCAGAAATAATGGTGAGGCTTT
>CAYFOB010000201.1:3249-6010 GCA_964344525.1 uncultured Thiomargarita sp. | reverse complement strand
TGGTTTATCAACTTGTCGTGAGCCGACGATTGCCAATCCGCCTTTTTGTAATAAAGCGATATGCCCAATACCGTAAAAAATCGGAGGGGCTGTTTGTCCTAATTGCTTTTTCATGCGCATGGGATAGGCTTTATCACTGCGACTAATGATCCACAATCCTTTATTTGTCCAGCTTTCAAGCGCAAGCGCTAATGCATTGCCCCGCATTAATAATCCCATCAAACGTTCAGAGGTGATAGTTTTATCAATAATATGTTGAATTGAAGCCATTTCTAATAAATCAGCAGGGCACATATTTTGCGCTTGTAGCCACTGTGCAAGTCTGGCATATTCGGATGCTGTTAACGGTTTAAATTCGTTGCTGCCAAAATGCCCACAGAGTAATAAAATGGCTTGTGTATTGGGACTTAATTGTATGTTGTTCATGTTTTTGGAATAAAGCCGTAATAAGGAACGTGCATGAAATAATTTTTGAAATTTTGAACTGTGATTCTTATAATAATCAATCACATAAATCACAGTTCAAATTATTTAGGAACAGGTATAATTTCCTTACACACGCTCAACCTCATAATGAGCAAAGAGATAATCCAACCACAAATTGCTCAAATGCTCCTGCAACCGATTTTGACTGAGTCGCTCGTCTAAATTATTAATGTCCACGAGATCCAAGGGTTGATCTTGCCAAGAGCAGGCAAATACTGCTTTAGTGCGTTGTCCTGTTGCTGGGTCAATTTGCCATTGTAAACATTGGGCGCAGACGCCTTTGAGCATGCATTGCATAGGTCCATGTATTGAGGCGGTGAATTTTGGCGAGTTTTTGAAATAGTCACGCAAAACGCCATGTCGCGCGTCTTGTATCATATGCACAAGACGAGCACTACCGATGATTAAGACTTGAGTGACTTCTTGTAAGGAAATTGGCGTTTTGCCTGCGGCATAATGGGTTAAAATTTCTAAAAAGTCGCCACTGGCTGAGTAGTCTTGTGGACGACGTGCTGGGATAGGCTCTCCTGTGGCAGTAATCCAAACGATCACATCGGCAGCGGCTTCTAAATCATCTTGGCAATAAACTTCATCTGCCGTTCTAAAACCAGCAATGTATAACACAACGTCCGCCAATCACCATCACCGTTTCGCCACCGTCATAAATTCTGGTGTGTACGCCTGTGGGACCCATCAAAGAAATTGGATCATTAGGACGAAATGTGGCACAAAGACGTGAACTTGCGCCCATTTCAAGCACCATCAAAGAAATGATACCCTTGTCACGATCAACACCAGCACAACGCATCGCCAAGGCTTCGGTTTGTAGGCGTGTCCCACCCACCATGGGGGCTTGGGTTTCAAAGTTTTGTAGGCGGAAAAATTGACCAGGGCGAAATTTTTTGGCGGCCAAAGGTGCGCGTATTTGTAGTTCGACAACGCTAGGACTGTGTCGTTGCACCTGTTCTATCCGGGCTTGCAACAATGTTTGCATTTTAGAAAAAAATGCGGAATATTCTGCCTCATCTCCGACCCCCTCACCAAGGGATTTGACAATATGTGGATAAGTCCGCATTCCACTGGCCACTGCTTTAACAACGCTGCCATGAAAGGTGGGATGTGTATCACCAATAAAAGTGACACGGTGGTTGTTTTGCTCATAAGAAGTGAAGGCTCCAAAATCGGCGACTTTGCAATGTTCAGTCTTTGCGGCTGGTTGTAATGCACCATCGATATCGTGGTAAGGCTGGTACTGAAAAACACCGTCGCGTTGAAAATGCCCTCGATGTTCAAATTCATAAGCAACGTTGGGTTTAGCACCGGTGGCAACAAAAATGGCGCGGGTGGCTAGCACGATTTCTTCATTCGGCCTCTGACAAACCAAAGAGTGTACATATCCATGTTGGTCTAATCGTACCACTTTGGGTTCTAAGCTTTCTGCATAAAAAATGCCTTCTTCTAAGGCTTTGGTGATTTCTTCATGGTTACGTTGATAAGCAGGTGATTCACTCATTTTGCGCCGATAGACAACGGTGACCCCGCCCCATTTGTGCAACAAGCTTTGTATATCGGGTTCAGTCCCAGCCATTTTGGCGCGTTCTCGCTCAGCTTGTAATTCTTTGGCATGGGTCAAAAATTCACAAAGTATTTCAAGTGAGAGCGCATCTAATTGTTCCCGTACCCGTGCCTCACCAAACGCTTGGGTCAGTTTTTCATAGCGATGCTGGATTTTTTCTATTTGCACTAAATAATAGGCTTGTACTTCGGTGGCAGTATCTATGCCCGTTAATCCACCCCCGATAACGACGGCGGGTAAGCGCACCTGTAGATTGGCTAAACTGCGCTCCGATGCAGCCCCTGTTAATTGTAAAGCCATTAAAAAATCAGCCGCTTGGCGCATGCCAGGAGCGAGGCTACCAGGAATGGGCAAAGCTTGTGGCAAGCCTGCACCAACGGCAATGGCAAGATGGTCAAAGCCTAAATCCCAGGCTTCCTCAACGGTTATAGTCCCACCAAAGCGTACGCCACCATAAACTTGAAAATAGGGACGGCGTAATAAACTGAGATAAATTAATTTTAAAAAATTTTTATCCCAACGCACGGTGATACCATATTCAGCCACACCGCCAAATCCAGCCATGATACGCTCATCCAATTCTTCTTTTAAATCGTCGTAATTTCTGATAGGCTGTCTAACAAATTGCTCAGGCAGCGGTTCGATTTTAAGACCATCGAGACCAACGACGGCAAAACCTTCCATCAGCAAATGGTGCGC
>CAYFOB010000201.1:0-3239 GCA_964344525.1 uncultured Thiomargarita sp. | reverse complement strand
CCGTTATAAGGTTTTGGTACCCATTGATGTTGTCGCAGTGGATTCCAACGAGTCAGCAAATCGTAAATTTCCACGCCCCAAGGTAATGCCAACACATCTGTTAACACACGGGTTTCAATTTGTGGTATATTGACAGAATCTTGTTTTTGATAAATGCAACTTTTCATGCAATCGTTGCAAATGCGATGTCCCGTCACAGGACACATCGGATTGTCAGCCATTATCATTGCTAAAGCGGCAATAGTGTAGCCATCGCGCTTGAGCGTATGCATTTCTGAGATTTTTTCATCTAAGGGGCAACCGGTGAGTATATTGCCTAATGAATCCGTTTTTAAGCCAATCTCTGGTTTTTTTTGTGGAAAGCCTTTGCTACAAAAATCGCCATCATGGTCATGGCAATAAATACAATAGTTGATTTCGCTTTGCACTTGTCGCGCTGACATGCGCAAATCGGTCAACTTAAACCCTTCGCGTTGGCGGCGGGTGTCATAAGAACCTACGAGCCGTCCTGCGACATCGTTTGGAACTGTTGGGACTAATTTGTCTGGTTTGAACGGTTGTGGTAATCTAAAACTGACCCAATCGCATACTGCGGCTTGTCCCTCTGGCGTACTCAAGGCACGAATGCACCAACGAGTGAGTTTTTCAATCTCCTTTGCGTATGCCTCTTTATCAGCAAGATATTGTTTTGCAAGTTGAGCGATGGCTAATTCTCTATCTAATAACTGATAACTGATAACTGATAATTGTTCAGTCAACCAAGCATCAAGTTCCGCAAAACTTTCTAGGGGGTCTTTTTTGCTCAAACGCCGTCTCGGACGCCGTAGCACAAACCATTTTTTGAACTCAAAAACGGGATGATGTTGACGAGTTTGCTGGCGCGATGTTTCAAGCGGCTCATGGAGGCCAAAAAAATCGGCAATGAATGCTTCAAACACCATTGCACAAGCTAACAATAATTCACTGATTTGTACTGGGGTAAAAGTTTTAGAATCAAAACGATAGGCCAGCAAATCGTCATGCAACGAAGGATTATGATGATGTAAGTGGTTGATAAATTGTTGATCAAGCTTGTTGAGTGTGTTAGCTTGAAAAAGTTCTGCAAAGGTAAAATCGTTAAAATTCATTTTAAAACCTATCGTTGTTGAAAATTAATCTTGAATTCCGCTTTTCGTGTTCTCTTGAAAATTATCAAAAAGGTGTTATTTATAATAAATAACGCAGATGATATGATATGAGTTGACATTGTAAATTGAAGTCCCATATATGGATGATGCGGTGTTTATTCAAAAAACTTGGCTCCCATTAATTTAACCACGCTCTACCCTTAACTTAACAAGGCGTGATTTCGTCATTTGCAACATTTTTGGAGAATTATCATTATGAGTGAGCATATAGTCTATGTCACAGACGAGACTTTTGCAGATGAGGTACTTAAATCGGATATTCCGGTATTAGTTGACTATTGGGCTGAATGGTGTGGACCATGCAAAATGATTGCCCCCATCTTGGATGACATTGCACAAGAATATGTGGGTAAATTGAAAATTGCCAAGTTGAATGTTGATGAAAATCCTAACACCCCTCCCAAATATGGTATTCGCGGCATTCCCACCCTAATACTGTTCAAGAACGGTGAGGTTGAAGCTCAAAAAGTTGGTGCGCTTTCTAAATCGCAATTAACGGCATTTGTAGATAGCAATTTATAAAATCCCTTGAAAATCGCTTGGGAGCCCCAATTATATATAAATTTGTTGACCTGTCTATATAATCAGACTATATTTCTGGTTTTAACTTTATGCAAATATCCCACGTCCTTCGTAAGGGCGTGTGGCTGTTTGTGTGTTGTTTAACACTCATATCCCCCTCCGGAATATCTTTGCACCGATTGCGCTTTTGTTTCACAAGGCGCTTGATGATGGTGTCTAGTATCCCCTTTTCACATGCACCAAAAACAGGTGCACTTGATTAAACCTATGAATTTAACTGAACTTAAAAAACAAACAGCCGCCGACCTGATTTTACTTGCCCAAGAACTTAACCTAGAAGGAACAGCACGTTCACGTAAACAGGATGTCATTTTTGCTTTATTGAAAGCACATGCCAAAAAAGGTGAAGATATTTTTGGTGATGGTGTCCTAGAAATTTTACAAGATGGTTTTGGTTTTTTACGTTCTGAGGATAGTTCTTACCTTGCAGGTCCTGATGATATTTACGTTTCCCCCAGTCAAATTCGCCGCTTTAACCTGCGTACCGGTGATACAGTTGCCGGCAAAATTCGTCCTCCTAAAGAAGGTGAACGTTACTTCGCTCTGTTGAAAGTCAACGAAATTAATTTTGAACAACCAGAACAGGCGAAAAATAAGGTTTTGTTTGAAAATTTGACTCCCTTGTTTGCCAATAGCCGACTTTTGCTAGAAATGGGTAATGGTAGCACAGAAGATTTAACACCACGCATTATTGATTTGATTGCCCCTATCGGCAAAGGGCAACGTGGTTTGATAGTCTCCCAGCCTAAATCGGGTAAGACGGTGATGTTACAAAACATTGCTCATTCTCTTGCAACAAATCACCCTGAATGTTATTTGATTGTTTTGTTGATTGATGAACGTCCTGAAGAAGTCACAGAAATGATGCGTTCAGTACGTGGTGAAGTGATTTCAAGCACATTTGATGAACCTGCGACGCGTCATATACAAGTGGCTGAAATGGTCATTGAAAAAGCCAAGCGCTTAGTTGAACATAAAAAGGATGTTGTAATTTTGCTTGATTCTATTACTCGTTTAGCACGTGCTTATAATACGGTGGTACCCACTTCCGGTAAGGTACTTACTGGCGGTGTTGATGCGAATGCTTTGCACCGTCCCAAACGCTTTTTTGGTGCAGCACGCAATCTGGAAGAAGGTGGTAGCTTGACGATTATAGCAACAGCCTTGATTGATACTGGATCACGCATGGATGATGTGATTTATGAAGAGTTTAAAGGAACTGGCAATAATGAAATTCACCTGGAACGTAAAATTGCCGAAAAACGTATTTATCCCTCCATCAATATCAACCGTTCTGGTACCCGCCGCGAAGAGTTGCTCACCACCCCAGAAGAACTAAATAACATGTGGATTTTACGCAAGTTCCTACAACCGATGGAAGAGGTTGCCGCAATGGAGTTATTGTTGGATCGTCTCAAGGTAACCACAACGAATGACGATTTTTTTCAATCCATGAAGCGGTAAACTCAG
>CAYFOB010000200.1:0-7283 GCA_964344525.1 uncultured Thiomargarita sp. | reverse complement strand
AATGTCCTTCCTTCTTGCCACCAACAGGGACGCTTCGCGTCCCGCTTTGCAGAGCCGCGCCACAGGCATTCCCAAGCGGGCGCTTGGGAACGAGGCTGCGTAACATCAGTTATTAAAAGTAATCCTTGTAGTTAGTCATGGAAAACACCGTATTTTATAAAAAATCCCTGTGCTTCTTTGGCAAATATTGTTCAATTAATGCCACAATTTGTTCATCTTCAAAATTTCTAGCTAATTCTTGCAATTTGTGGCGAAACGAAATATATTTATCATCTAAGGCTTCAGTTTGTTTCCGAATCGTTCGCATGTCTCCCATTATGGCTAATTTGTATAAAGCTTCTAATTCTTTTTGTGGGGGTGGGATTAAAGGTGCTGAGGTTGTCATTTTCTTTTTTTCATGAATCCATTCTAATTTCATCTTATCAACCAATAGTTGCAATAATTTGCTTTCGATGATTGGTTTGGGTAGAAACGCATCACTACCTGCTTTGCGACTTTTTTCTTGAACGGCCTCAAATACACTGGCTGAGGTTGCAATGATCAACGTGTTTTTAAAATCTGCGCGTAAGCCTTGAATCGTTTCAAAGCCAATCATTTTTGGCATCGCTAAATCTATAAAAATCATATCAGGTAAAATTTTTTGGGCAAGTGAAAGACTTTCTTGTCCATGGCTGGCGGAGGCTACCTTAAATCCAAGCCATTCCAACATCTTAAGCAATACCAAACGGTTTTCTTGTTTGTCATCTATTATTAAAGCGGTTCGTCGTTTTCCATTATAGCCAATAATTCGTTGTGTCGTTTGTTTTTCTAATGTATCAACAATGGGCAAGGTCATATCAAACCAAAAGATACTACCTTTGCTAAATTCACTAGCCACTTGAATTTCACTCTCCATTAATTTTGCCAATTGTTGACTAATACCCAAACCTAAACCAGTGCCTGCAGTACGATGTTTACCCACTTGTTCAAAAGGTAAAAATATTTTTTTGAGCTGTTCAGGCGCTATGCCGACGCCGGTGTCTTTTACCTCAAAACGGATTATCGCTTGGTTATCATGTTCTTGAGTAGTGATTCGTAGGGTTACTTGTCCTTTATCAGTGAATTTGATGGCATTGTCTAATAAATTGATTAATATTTGCCGTAACCGTTTTTCGTCTGCTTTTATGCCAGCAGGTAAGTTGCCAACCAGTTTACAAGAAAAAGACACCTTTTTTTGTTCAGCTTTCATCTGAACAATGTTGGTAATGCTTTTGATAAAATTTTCAAAATGAATCGTGTTTGGATAAAATTCTAATTTACGGGCTTCAATTTTTGAAAGTTCCAAAATTTCATTGATAAGAGTTAATAGATGGTGACCACTTTGATAAATAACATTGATACCAGTCAATTGATTCTCATCAAGGTTTTGCCCTCGTTTGAGAATTTGAGCATAGCCCAAGATCGCATTTAGTGGCGTCCGTAATTCGTGGCTCATATTGGAAATAAATTCGCTTTTAGCATGGTTAGCTGATTCTGCAAGTTCCTTGGCGCTGGCTAATTCGTGAGTGCGTTCAAGTACCAATTGCTCCAAATGATCACTGTGTTGTCTCAATTCTTCAATACGTTTGTTAATTTCTTTTTCTAAGGGGATTAATGCAATTTTTGTGAGAATCATCCATAAAATCAAACCCAATAATGCCATTAGCACAGAAAAAATGATCAGCAGTCGCCAATTTAATTCATTGATAATCTTTTCTATCGAGGCCATATCATTAGCAATTTCGATATCAAGAAAGTTATTCGGTTGAAATGAGACACGATGCTTTAGCGAATAGGTGTTTTCAGTGAATGTTTGACGTGTGTAATTGACAAATTTGAAACCATTTTTGGCGGTGGCTGTTAATTTTACAATATGCTTAGTTTTTTGAGCCCAATCCCACAAAAACTGATGTACTGCCGCATAATCCTCCTTTAAAAAGGACTCAGAAATAAATCCACTGATCAAATCCAATTGTAAGCTGACATGTTGTTTTTCATTATAGAGCAACATATTGCGTTGATGAGAAGCAATCAATAAGCTGGCAAAAACAAAAAAAATGAGTAGTATGACTATAAATAAGACTAATAAACGGCTTTGTTGGAATGAGGTATTTTGCATGATCATTTACTCTGGCGTTAGGATGGTGCGTAACAAATCATAATCAGCATCGGTGACTGGCACAAATCCTGTGAGTTCTGTAGAAATAGCGGATAATATTGTTTTATCCTTGAGGCGATAAAGGGCAATCTGTAATTGCTTGACTAATTCGGCAGGAAGATTATTGCTAGCAATCAATAGATGTGTCGAAATGGGGGGAGATAGGGCTAAGGCGCGAATGCCACGGTTTTTGTATTCTTGAAATACCTCAAGCGCTACCCCACCGGCGGCATAATTGCCGATTAAGACACCAAAAATGACATCTTGGTGACTTTTAAGATGATTATAACCTGCCAATTGGGAAAGGGTAACGCCTGCCTTTGAAAGCATATAATGTGGTACTAACGCACTTAGTGTAGAATAACGATTCCCAAAAGCAAATCGTTTGCCAGCTAAGTCGCTCATTTTTTGTAAAGGACTATTTTTAGGGACAAAGATGACGCTATGAAAATTTGGATTGCCATTAATTTCATAACGTGCCAACAAGGGTTTTTTGCCATAACGCTCTACCATTTTAATATAAGGATTTCCCCCCATAAAAAAAATATCGAACTGATCATCACCCGCTTGCTGAATTAAATCATCATAGCTCCTAAGAACTTTAATAAAGATGGGTTGATTTATTTGCTCACTCAGATAAGTGGCAAGGGGCGTGTATTTTTCCATAATCTCGCCAGCGGTGAGATAGGGTAAAAATCCAAAGGTTAGGGAGGGTTGTATATTTTTTTGTGCTAATTCGACTTTTGTGTTAAAAAAGCAGTAGAATATAAAAATACAACCTAAAAAATAATATATGATTTGCTTTAAATTTGGCATAAACTTTTTCAACTATCTGATGTTATTTTTTAATATTATGCAGACGTTTCAACCTACAATCAATGGGCTTGAACAATAATCGTTTTCCATTATTGCCGGTGGAAGAAAACGGCGTAATTTTTTAACTTATGAATATATCATTACCCCCTTTACTACAACCTGAAATCAACCGCTTGTTGCAAGAAGCCAACCTAACCGATTTACCACCTCAAATTTTGAACACAGTTCCAAAAGTTTGGGCATGTAGTCGATTTGTGGCGAATTTGTGTGTCCAATATCCTACCTTGTTGAAGGATTTGAGTGACGATTTATTGAATGCCCCCACTCAATATACGCAATCTTTAGTCTTGCAAAATGTTAAAGATGATACAACATTGATGCGTGAATTACGTTTGTATCGTCGTCGGGAAATGTTACGCATTGCTTGGCGCGATTTAGCAGGTTGGGCTCCTTTAGAAGAAACCCTAAAATCATTATCAAATTTAGCTGATGCAATGATAGATGGTGCCCTCACATGGCTTTATCAACGTTTAACAACTCAGTTTGGCACGCCCTCTAATGCGGATGGCGTCGCACAAGCCCTCATTGTGTTGGGGTTAGGTAAACTCGGTGGACAAGAATTGAATTTTTCTTCTGACATTGACTTGATTTTTGCTTATCCTGAAGCAGGCGAAACCATCGGTGTCAAGCGTACACGCACCAATCAAGAATTTTTTCTGCGTTTAGGGCAACAATTGATACAGGTTTTGAATCACATCACCGCTGAAGGATTTGTATTTCGTGTCGATATGCGCCTGAGACCTTTTGGTGAAAGTGGACCATTAGTCATGAGTTTTTCAGCAATGGAAGACTATTATCAAGCCCATGCACGCGATTGGGAACGTTATGCGTTGGTTAAAACGCGTGTGGTAGCAGGGGATAAACAGGCAGGAAACAAGCTATTGGAAAGCTTGCGCCCATTTGTGTATCGCCGCTATTTAGATTTTAATGCCTTTGAAGCTTTGCGCAATATGAAGGCAATGATTGATCAAGAAACGAGCCGTAAAGGACTTAAAAATAATATCAAATTAGGCGCTGGTGGCATTCGTGAAATCGAATTTACATGCCAAGTGTTTCAATTAATACGTGGGGGACGACAACCTGCTTTACAGCAACGGCATTTGCTCAGCACATTAACGCAATTGGAAAAATACAAACTTCTTGGAAGTGGCGCTGTCAACCGATTACGTGAAGCCTATTACTTTTTACGTCTCAGCGAAAACCATTTACAAGCCATTGATGATCAACAAACTCAAACTTTACCACAGGACGCACTCAATCGAGCGCGATTAGCTTATAGCATGGGATTTGATGACTGGGATCAATTTATTGCACAACTGAACGTTCATCAACAACACGTACACAACGAATTTAAGCAAGTGATTGCACCTCAAGCTGCCGCGAAACCCATCGAATCTTTACAATCCATAAACACTTGGCAAGCGCTTTGGATGGGTGGTTTAGATAAAAATGCCGAATCAATGTTAAGCAACGCTGGTTTTCAGGATGCATCCCAAGTTTTGGCAGCGCTGCGAAAATTGCTTGAGTCACGCACCGTTAAAAAACTCACGCAACGTGGACGGGAAAAGCTGGATATGTTGATTCCTTTATTAATCACTGCAGCCATTGAACAACAAAATCCTCAAAATGCCATACTCCGTACCATAAACTTCATCGAATCGGTGGCACAACGCAGTGTTTATCTATCTTTATTAATAGAACGCCCACAAGTTTTAAAACAGCTGGTGCGTTTATGTGCAGAAAGTGCTTGGATTGCTGAACAAATTACCCGCTATCCATTGTTATTGGATGAACTGCTTGATCCACGCACCTTATATGATCCACTTAAACCGGATGAATTAGATAATGCTTTGCAAGCCCAATTAGTACACTTGCCAACTGATGATTTAGACTTGCAAATGGACAGCTTACGCCAATTTAAACGTGCTTATGTGCTACATGTGGCGGCTGCCGAAATGTCAGGCAATCTCACAGCACCGCTAGCGAGTGATTATTTGGCGGCTATCGCTGAGACTTTACTCCGATGGGCGTTAGCAATGGCATCTGATCACCTGATCCAAAAACATGGACAACCACGCTATAATGATCAAAATGAAACTCATCAAGCTGGACTTTGTATTGTTGCATATGGCAAAGCCGGTGGGATAGAATTAAGCTATGGTTCTGACTTAGATATTGTCTTGTTACATGACAGCGCAGGTACACAACAAATCACCGATGGCGAAAAACAATTAGATAATCAAGTCTTTTTTTCTCGTTTGGCGCAACGCATTATTCACATTATCACCGCTAACACCCCAGCAGGTATCTTGTATGAAGTCGATTCCCGTTTACGTCCCGGTGGCGCATCGGGCATGTTAGTTACTAGCTTTGATGCCTTTAAGAATTACCAAGCGGAAAAAGCATGGACATGGGAACATCAAGCCTTAGTACGTAGTCGTGCTATTGCTGGAAATCCTAACAGTATGGCAAGATTTGAAAAAATCCGTCGTGACATTATCAGCCTGCCACGCGAACATGAGAAATTAAAACAAGAAGTCCGCGAAATGCGAGATAAAATGCGTAACAATTTAGACAAAAGCGAACAGGGTATCTTTGACTTAAAACAAGGACAGGGTGGGGTTGTGGATATTGAATTTCTGATTCAATACGGCGTTTTGCGTTGGGCAACGAATTATCCCCAGTTGTTGGATACCACAGGCATGTTGCCTCTGTTAGAATTGTTCACAAAATATGAATTATTAGAGGCCACGATTTGTGAACAATTAAGCGCGGCTTTTCGGGCTTATCGCGCAGAAACGCATCGTTTAGCCTTGCAAAATAAACCCGCACTGGTGGAAAATGACAAATTTGCTCAACTGCGAGAACCGGTGATGCAGTGCTGGGAAAAAATTATGTTTTGAACAAGTACACTATCATGTTAGATGTATTTTTCTACGAAGCTTTTGAAGAAGAAGAGCAAGCGCTCAAACATTATTTGTCAGAGGATCTCAAAGCCAGTTTCACTTGGAAAACGATTCAAGAAGAGGATCATCAAACATATCCAGCCAATATTATTAGCATTAGAACTCAGTCTATTATCCCTATTTCTTATGCGGCTAAAATATCTGGACTTCTAACACGCTCACATCCATGATTATCTTATTGGTTGTTGGTGTGGGTCATATTGGATATGATTGATGCTTTCATCACAAAAATCACTACAAGGATTTAAAAAGGGATAAACCCTAGCAAAAATGTCGGTTTTGATGGTGCCCGTATTAAATATAATCCTTGTAGTTAGTGCAGATTTTCATTTAATCCACCTTAATTTCCACTCCCCAATTTTTTGCCCAAGCAACAGAATTCTCATCAGACAATGGGGGCTCAAGAACACGTATTTTTATGCGTGTGATTGAGACACCATTCTCGCCTAAAGCATGAGCAACTGCGTTCGCATGTGCATTTGACTCATTTTCTGCCACATTAACAGGCTGAACCACACTATAAAGCTGTCGCAGTGCCGCCGCGATTTCATCCAATTGCTGTCCTGGCTGTGCCACCACGATTTCATCCAATTGCTGTCCTGGTTTAGCAATTGTAAATTGAAGATTGCGAAAAATGTGTACAGATTCGATTGGCTTAGCTTGTAGTCCACATTTTGAAATCATATTATTGATGGCTTTCCGACGCACAGGATCAAACAATACCAATAAACTTTCCTTATCAATAACCTTTCCCGCCTCTGTCACAGCATAATGCTGACTTTTCAATAACACCTCCACCTGCTCTTTGGAATCTGAATTGCTTTGGCAAGCGTGAAGATGTGCCTCCAAACTGAGCGGAAATCGTCCTTGTTTGTAATAAGTTTCGCCCAAGTTATACCACGCTTGATAAAAATCAATGCGTAATTCAAGCGCTATTTTGTAATGAAAAATGGCTTTTTCATAATCCTCTTGATCTTTAAAAAGTGAAGCGAGATAATTATAAGCTTCTGGCATTTTGGGGCAAAGTTGTATTGCCCTTTTTACAAGATTCTTTTCAGTCTCAATGGCGCTATCAATTCCATGTAAATTGTAGGCTTGAAAAAGTAAATCGTTGGCATAATCACAATCCGCCCAAACGGGTTGGGATAAAAACAATAATGCCATTAAAATTGAATGGTTTCTCATCATATTATTCTCCAAAATGCGGTAAAACTAGTGAACGGGTACTTACTCTTGTTCACAAACCATAGTCGCAAAGCTTGTGA
>CAYFOB010000199.1:0-7286 GCA_964344525.1 uncultured Thiomargarita sp. | reverse complement strand
CCACTAAGGCGGGAGTGGAGGGGCACAAATTTCAGGTGCATACCCCCCTGATCAATTTAAGTAAAGCACAGATTATCCAAAAGGGGCGGGAATTAGGGGTGGACTATAGCCTGACTATTTCATGCTATCAGCCCACTTCGGATGGTTCGGCTTGCGGTGTTTGTGATGCTTGCCGTTTGCGTGCTGAAGGATTTCGTATTATTGAAACAATTTGACATGAAAATTAAATCGCAAGGCAAAATTCATTTTGTCTTATTAATTATCACATTAATAGTGCTAGCCATTGCCAGCCTTGAGCTGTTGCCGCTTTTAAAGGTAGAACAATCAAGGCTTTCCACCGATGGCGCTCGCTCATTTCCACGCCAATTATACGACGCTGCTGGTAAAGTCCTAATAATTCCTACGCGCCCCCAACGCATTGTCTCGCAAACGCTTGCCAGCGATGAAATTTTACTCGCCATTTGTCCCACTTCTCGCATTGTGGCAGTCAGCGTCTTGGCACAGGATAAAAAGTACAGCAATGTCGTTGACAAAGCGGGCATGGTTGTTGGGCAAGCGGCTGACAATGTTGAGCATATTTTAGGGTTAAATCCTGATTTAATTTTTGTAGCCAGTTACAGCCGGGCGGAGACGGTGAAATTGTTACAGGCGACAGGTGCGCCCGTGTTTCGTTTTAGCAAATTTTTCAGTGTTGCTGATATCAAAGAAAATATAAAAACTATTGGTTATGCGATTGGTGAAGAGCAACGTGCCGCTGCCCTGATCGCGCAAATGGATCATTCCATTAATGCCATTCCCACCGGCACTCAGTCACCGCGTGTCATGTCATACAGTTTGGGCAACTACACGGCAGGTAGTCATACAACTTTTGATGATATGGTAAAAATTGTGGGAGCTGTTAATGTTGCAGCCGAGCAGGGCATTAAACAGCATGCCAAAATTAGCGATGAACAAATTTTGGCATGGCAACCCGATTTCATTGTTACTCATGCGGTTTTTGGTGAATTTGCTGAAGTGCGGCGTCAATTATTGGAAAATCCCGCGATTGCTGCCAGTAATGCGGGTAAGGCAGGGCGGATTATTGTGATTGATAATCGGTATTTTTTGTCGGTTTCACAATATATTGTTGATGGGATTAAGGCGTTAGCTGAGGGTTTGTATGCATGCAAGCACTCCGATTGTCAGCGCTAAGGGCATGGCTTTAGCCCCAGTCTGAGGGCCTTCATTCCATGATAAAATATTTTACTAGAAATTACAATAACTTATGTGTTAATTTCCTAGGTTTTAGGATTTTTTGGTTGACAATGTATCAAACAACTCACTACAATAGCAGCCGTCTGAGAACTGGACGGGTCTCGATTTTGTCTGCCTACAAAAACAGAAGCCTGATTGATAAATCAGGACAATGCGAGGTTACACCTGTCCCCCTTTCTCAGCATTTTTTCTACTACATGTGAGTGACGTTTCGCAGCGTGATCAAAAAAAAATAATACGAAATACAACAACTTATGTTTTAATTTGTGGTCAACCTGATTTTTTTGTTGACATTGTTTCAATGGATTGATTAAAATGATGCTCGTCTGAGAACTGGACGGGTTTCACCATTTGCCTGCCTGCAAAGCAACATACCTGACTATAAATCAGGGCTAGTGAAATTACACCTGTCCCCTTTTCTCAGCATCCCTTCTTTTATCCCTCCTTCTGTGCGACACAAAATGAACACTAACACGCTAATCAATCAACTGCTCAGTAGCGACGCACAACTTTCTGATGAGCAACATGATGCTTTTTTGACCAAAGATCGACAACTTTACGCGGCATTGTTGCGTTTGCCTAATTTGTTCCCCGAAACGGCAGTGGCGATTATCCAACGATTGTTGGCAGTCACTGAGATAAGCCCGGGGCAGCCTGTACCAGAAAAACAACGATTACAAGAAGATCGCTTAATTGTTGAGGCACTACCTCATTTACCAGTGGCCACCGTTTTACAAGGATTTTTAAAATTGGTTGAGCGACGGGTGAATAATCAGCGTACATCGGGCTGCATTCGTGCCTATATTTTTGGCGCTCCACAATTAGAATCGTGGGCGATAAGCCATCGGCGAAATTTGAAAATTTTAGTGCGTCACGCGCTGGGCAATCCTGTCACCTCGACGTGTTTGCATAAAATCAATGAGCCAAAGGCAGCGCCTTATTTAAAACACTATTTGTTGCGCTATGCTGAAGACGTTGCCCTAGCGCGAGATGTGTTTTTATTTTTATTTGGTAAATTGAAAAAGAGCAAATTTACTTTGCTAAATACCTACCTAGCGGCACGCCATGATATTAATGCAGGTAAAGGATTACCCTTTAAGGTTTTGCAAGGTATTGCAGGGACATTTCATCCAAAAACGTCTCAGCGCCGTCTTCGCAGACTTGCGGGACGAGACAAAATCAAACGCGATGTCACAGTTGAGGATCGTGATCAATCGCTGGTTGGCAAGATTCGCCGCTATTATCGTTCTATGGAGACGATTGAGTCATTAAATGAGGCGATTGAGCAAGAAGCGGCGCAAATTCCCCATTGGGATGCTCATGTTTATTTTATTTTGGACGCTTCCGCCTCCATGCGAGGATTTGGATACCGCCAATATAATAATATGGCGATAGCGATGGGGCTATTGAAAATATTTCAAAAGCGCATCCGTCAAACACAAGTGGCTTGGATTGGTGCAACGCCAAGTGATGATGATGCTTTTCCACAACCAGCATACCCCACTTCTATCGCCCCAGCCTTAATCGAAGCCGTCAAACAACAACCTGAAGTTGTTATTTTAATATCAGATGGTTATGAAAACGTTGAACAAGGCGATACGGCTGCGATGTTTGCGGGGTTAAAACAGCTTGGTATTCAAATACCCATGTTGCATATTATTCCTGCATTTACAGAACGTGATAAGATTGAAAATCGCCAATTGTTGCCTGATTGTCCAACTTTTCTTGAGACGGGAGAACGGGGTTTTCTTTCTACTTGGTTGCGCGTACATGCTCATTTACAAACTGATTCAGTGTCAGGGTTGTTGCGACAAACAATTCAATAACTGATGTTACGCACTCTCCTTCTCAATCTTGCGAATAACTACAAGGATTACTTTTAAAAAAGGATAAAAGTTAGGTACTCATCATGAAGCTCAATATCTGGAAATCTGCTAAAAAAAATGCTCAAAAAAACAAAACTCCAACCTCTCTCGCTGATTTACTGCAAGGGAGAGAAAGTGGACTTGCAGTGCGTTGGGGACATTTGGAAATGATCCCCTTATTTGGTAGCGCATGTACAGCGGGGACATTCGCACCACCAGAAAGTTCATTGCGGCTCACCAAAGTCACAAATTATGGTGAGATGGAGCTGGAAAATAAAAGCAAACAGGCAAGCATTGTGCCGCTGCATTTAGGCTATTTTCAAAATGCCGCTCAAAATCATGCGATGTGTGTTTCCGCCCTGTTAGATGCTGGGCAATCCAAATTGTTTAAGGATGCTTGCTGTATTCAAGAAGCACAAGGCGGTTATATTGAGGAAGCTGATGAACGTTTTATCATTCTTCCGCAGCCATTACGTGACAAGGCACTTGCTTTGCGAGGTGAAAAGAACTATTCAAAATTGTGGGGCGATATCAGTACCTTCAATCATGATCTAGGACTCAAAAAACGGGGGCATTTAGATGAATTAAAACGCGCCTATCAACCAGAATTATTGCGAACCGTTTACCATTTGGAACCCTATCCAGAGCAAACTGGCGCAATATTTTTATGCAATAACACCGTGGTTGGTGTTGAACTTGCGCCCGATATCGCTTTTTGGAATGAATTACATACCCCTTTAGTGATGTACTGCTATGCCCCACTCCGACTCATTAGCGATGTGGCAGGTGCAAAAGCTTGGGCTGGTGAATCGTTAGCCATAGACAAACTCAGCAGCTTAAAGGATTTAGAATCGCGTTGGACAAAATTAGTGGCACACCGCCAAGAAAGAATCAATGGATTAATGGAGAAATTACAGGCGTTACCAATACTGAGAACACAAATTGAGCAACAACAAGGACAAAATCAGTTGTCCACAATTGAAATAGAAGATTTTGTTGGGCAAATGGTTTTGCAAGAGAATAAACCGGCGTATGTTTCGTTGTCTCGAAAAACGTCTTAGAGTTTTAAACATCAGAGGTTACTAAAATATGAAGTATGCTTTAAAAGAACGAATTGGAGATCCATCGCTTTTTTGCGGTAGAAAGCAAGAAATGGAATTGCTGATGAATTGGGTCAATATGATACCCAAAGAATTAGCGAATTCTCGTACATTGCTAGGCAGGCGTAAATGTGGCAAGTCTGCCATTATGCAACGATTGTTCAATATTTTATGGGATAAAAATGGTGCTGTGATCCCGTTTTATTTTGAAGTGCGGGCGTGTAACCAATGGTTGCTTTCGTTTGCTGATGTTTATTACCGCACTTTTATGAGCCAATATTTGTCGTTTAAAACGCGGACCGTTTTAGACTATGGCACTCGCCCTTGGCGCTTTGCCGAATTGATTAGTTTGGCTAAAGGAATAAAAAATAACAACGCATTGAAAGATATGGAGGTTTTTCAAAATTACCTTGATAAGGAACAGGTGGAACAAGCCAGAGATTGGGCTTTTAGCGCACCTGAAGTTTTCGCAGGTAAAGAAAATGTTTTTTTTCTAGTGATGATTGATGAAATCCAGTTTATGAGTCGATATGTCCACTATGACAAAGCATACGATGTTCCAGTGCGTCATTTTGGATTGGTGGAATCCAAGGTGGCTCCGATGCTGGTTTCTGGGAAAAGTTTCGGGGGGCAAACGGAAATTTCCTCGAAATTGACTTTTGATGAGGGTTTAGAAACCATTCATCGGTATGCAGAACGCTATCAAGTTGAGGTGACAGATGAGAGTGTGCGGGTGATTAATCAGTTAACCCAAAGTGATCCGTTTTACATTGCCAGCTTGCTCAAAAGTGATTGGCTAGAGAAAGATTTGAGCACCGTCGAAGGAGTGATTAAAACTCTGGATTATGAAATCCAGAATCGAAAAGGTGCGCTATTTGGCACTTGGGCAGACTCTATTGAGTCAACGATCAAAGCTGATCAGTACACGAAAGAAATTCTGTTGTTTTTGTCCCAAGAACGAGACAAGGAATGTACTCTGGACGAAATCAACGATCATTTGGAAGGGGCGCTGTCAGAGGGTAATCTTGAGGAAACACTTTATATCCTTGAATCGGCTGATTTAATTAGTCGGGGCTCCAATTATTTTCGTTACCAGGGCATTAATGATGATATATTAGATATGATTCTTCGTCATCTCTATGCAGAGGAAGTTTATCAGGTTAAGCCAAGTATAGCAGAAGAATTAGCGGCTAAGGTGAATGCAGAGTTGTAAAATTAAAAGGAGTCCAAAATTTATTTTGGACTCATAAATACCAAAAAACTAGCTCAGTGCTCGTGATTGGTAGCCAAAAGGATTGGTTTTCTCTCATTTTCTTGTGGCACTTGTGGTTCGCCAATAATAAATTCCTCTTCCAGTATTTGTTCTTTTTCTGGTACAGGGGGCATTGTGTCAAGCGCTTTTATGGCTTCTTGAGCCTCTTGAAGTATAAATTCTGCCATTTTAATCGCTAAGGGAGAAGTGTTAGTTGCTTTGAAAGTGGATTTCATGACGTTAAAAAGTCTTTCTGTTTCTTCCAATTTTTGGTGTCCACTTTCTATGGCACTTGGAGAAGGAGACAATTGACGAATTTCTTCTACATGAGTCCTTATTCTGTTCAAATAATTATCAGTTAAAGAAAAGGAAGTGGAAGTTTCTGCAACGTGACGCGCCAAACGTATATCAGCTTGGAAAGCAATTTGAGCGAGCTTGTGTGCGTGTCGTTCTTGTGCGAGTTGATTATTCAAGGCTATTTTTTCCTTTTTAGCATTTATCGTATTTTTCCATGTTGTTGATCGAAAATGGATAATTAAAAGGAAAGAAAGCAATAGCGGTGAAAAGTCAACAATGGCAGCAATAGCCCATGAGCCTTTGATATACCAGAAAAAAAAGAAAGAAGCGACGGCAGGTGGTTCCCATTTTATAGGTTGAAATTCCGAGGAGGGAGCGAGTTCTTTGGTTAGCGCGACTACCTTTTTTCTGGAATCTAAATAAAATGCCAACGCCTGATTCACACTTTGTTGAATATTGGTATTAGCGTTTTTAGGCAATGATGGTAATGAGATAAAAAGGGTATTTGGAAATTCTATTTTCCCCTGTCTATGCAGGCGCAATAATATTTCATTTGCTTGTCCTAAACAAGCATAGTCAGATTTTTGGAGTTCCTTGGCGCAGTCTTCCATCGTTTTTTTATGGTCAATTTTTGAAAATTCTTCGAGTTTTCGCCCAAAATGTTCTGCCGCTCTTTCCGCAGCATCGCTTGTTTCTTCGTAAACTTTGGCGACACGACCATATCCCGCATGCCCACTCCATGTACCTTGTGTTGCCTCTTCTTTTCGATTTGTCGCCTCCTGTTTCAAGGCTAACAATTCTTCTGTTATCTGACGCAAATTTTCCTGAGTCTGAACATAAGATTTATCGTATTGTAGAAGAACTTGATCAGCAAGCCATGAGTTTTGTGCCCGTTCTAGTTCAACATGTCCGATCAATATTGCCATAAAACTTGTGGAAAACATGGCGATAATCGCTGTTAATAGCAAGATAACGGGCACCGCAGCAAATTGTTGCCCAACAGTCCAATCGGTTGGAATATGTTTCAATAGAAAACTGTACATAAAATAGGCAATCGCAGCCCCAATAGCGGCAATGCCAAATGCCAAAACGATTCCAACTACCCCATCAAGATTCAAACCGATTTGAACCCCAAAAAAGGTCATGGTAAATGACACAAAAGCTAACCAATAGACAAATTGGAGCCCCCTCTCTATTTCAATGGCTTTTTCTCCTGTTATTTTTGGACACATCCTAAGCAGGATCAGAAAAACCGTCAAGGTAACAGCCAACAAAATCAATTTATTGGGATCATAAAGATCAACCAGTAATTTTTCCATAAAAATACCTTTTTATGTTATCAATAATTTTAATATTTGTTTCATAAAGATTTTTTATTATACTTTGAACGTTCAAGTTTTCTGAATTATTTACTGGTGTTACGCATCCTCGTTCACAAGTCGCAAAGCGTTGCTTGGAACGAAAAAAAATTCAATCGTATTTTGGAGTGCAAAGCGCAAGCTTTGCGACTATGGTTTG
>CAYFOB010000198.1:0-7291 GCA_964344525.1 uncultured Thiomargarita sp. | reverse complement strand
TTTGCTCTGGCACAATTGTTAAACCATGCCCTGGTGCCGTTTCCCACATCACATAGTCTTTGCCAATAGCCCATTGTTGCAATGTCGTACTATGTGGACGATTTTTACTATCTTTAATTGTTGCGGTGATTTTATAAGCGCCTGCTTGAGGCGGAACAAAAGTACATGGATGGGCTGTTTTTTTAGAGGTGATTTGACAGGCAGCGGCATTAACCCATTGATGTTCATAGCGGGTTAAATAGGCATTACCAGCCCCTTTGACGCGAGCGGCTTTGGTGATTCGGCGCTCTATATTAATAGTAATCTCTGTGTCTGCAACAGGATTGCCCTGTTCATCAACAACTAATGACAACACCTTGGCTTTTTGCCCTGCGGTGAGTACCCAACTGGTTTCTTTGAGCCCCACAAAACGATCACGCCCAACATAAGTGGCGCTGGTTGTGTTGGCAACATCTTTGCCCCGATCATCGCGCACGGCACTTTCTACTATTAGCCGCCCATATAGGACTTTTGAATTTTCTGGTAAATTGAATGACGTTTGCAGCAAACCTTTGTCATCAACTTTGTGATCTTCAGCACTAAACACCGTTTCATCTTTGACATCATCAACAAACACATCAAAATCAAAGCCCTTGGCTTGAGAGGACGTCAAGGCGCGGGGACTCAAAACGGCATTAATTCTGGTGGCTGCATTCACATAAGGTCCACCTGCATGTAACATGGTTGCAGTATTCACCGTGACTTTGTCACCAATCTGAAAAAGTTCACCTTCTAGCTCAGTGCGTACTCGAAATGGCGAGGGTGTAAAATCGCTCACTAAGATGCGTAAGGGTTGCCAGCTACTGTCTTTTTTGAATGTTGCGGTTAATTCAAATGCATACCAGCCAATTGCGGCATTTTTTGGGAGGGTAAATTCGCCATGATAGCTACCAAACTCAGAAAGGCTGAAATCCTTCACTTCATGCGCCACTTTCCCCATTGGATCAGTCACTTTTAAGCTATAGCCCTGTCGTTGTGCTGGCACAAAGCTTTTATTGCTTTGATCACGCACAAAAAACTTGTATTGCACCGTGTCACCGACTTTATAGACGCCTTGTGCTGTTGTGCCCCAGGTTTTGAGATGACCATATTTTGAGCGTAGATAGGAATAAAAATCATAATCTTTGCTTAAATTGGACAAACGCACGCGAAATCCTGAATCCAGTGGCAATAAAGCCGTATCTTGCGCTTTTTGACAGCGGATAAATAGGCGTGAAGAGTTTTGATAATCACCATACACGTAACCCTGTTTCAAATTGGGATTCAAGGTTTTTGTGCCTGGCAACAGCGCCATCCCATCGTCATTTGTGATTGCAATGGCTAACGGCTTGGGTAGGGATTGATCAGGCGCATAACTGTCAAGATACACCGAAACATCCACGCCACCCACAGGTAAACCCGTTGCCAAATCGGTTACCCACACCAAGGTATTATGGTGTCCTAATTTAGCTTGTACATAAAAAGGCGTGATTTGGCTAAAAAACCAGTTATAATTTTTAGCCTCATCGTTGTAGACATCCGGTTGCGTCGTAAAATACCCTTGCACAACGCCATTAGGTGTTAAGTCACGAATACCCAATGGCATTCTAAAACTGATATCTTCTATCTCAGCCACCGGCAGGCGTTTATGTTGCTCAACAGTCCACCCTTGCAGTGTCAAAAGGTGGTAGTGGAGATCAATTTTGTCGAGATTAGTCACAAGGATAGGTAGCTCACTATCAACGCCTTTTTCTAGCACAGAGATTTCATGTCCGAAGGTATAATCAGGCGCACGATGATCAGTGGCAAACGAGATATCAATCGGTTCCGACAAAGAACGACCAAATTCATCTTTAAATGGACCACTTTTTAAGTGATAAGTTGTATAAGCTTTCAAAGGGTATGGCAAGTACAGCCGATAAATTTGGTGTCTTTGATGAGGTTGATCTAAGTATGAATAACTGGACACATTTTCCCAAGTGTCTACATCGGGCATAATGAGCAGATTGTCTTTGATGGCTTCCTTAATCACCGGGCTAGAAAAGCGCAACGAGACACTACTGAAAGGATCGCAACGCCGTTTATTTTGTGGCGTAACCTCTTCACCATCCAAATCCGTACACTCCACCCCAAGAAATCGAAACTGAGGAAAAGTGTTAAAAGTCACCAACTTACGATTTTCAATGCCCAGCTCAGAACCTAACTGTGACTGAATACCAGGTTCAACTGTCAATGTGACCTTAGTATCCAAGGGCAACAAGCGTATCGGTGACACGATCCAGCCATCATTATCAGATTCAACTAAGACAGGTACACGCTGCTTTTTGTCAGTTTGCAAATAGAGATGCTTTGCCACCGATTCATGAGTAACTGCTTGATTAAAATAGACTTTAATCTTGGGCATCCCAGGTGCCCGCCAAGTTTTAAAGCTGGTATAGCTAACAGCAGGGCGTTGAGTTATAAAATGATGACGAAATAGCGCACCCAAGGTTTGCTTGGATTCTGTCATAATCCCCGGCATCACCCGTATTTGATAGCGTGTTGCTGGTTTCAAAGGCTCATCCAATTGGCAGGCCAAAGTGGATGTGTTAAGCCAACGCCATTGGCACCGCAAAACGGGCATGATGAAAATAGGGATTTCATTGAGATTACGCTCCATCCTGCCGAGGGGGACTACTGGTTGATTGAAGGTAAAAACAATTTGCTGGCTGGTGGGCACATCTGTGCCGCTGGGTGTGACTCTTTGTATTTGTAATGGGTTGAGCGTTGCCCATCCTGGCTGTAGCCAAATACTCAGAAAGAGTAGTATGAGTAGACGTATTGTAGTCATAATTTTTTTCGGGTAAAAAAAAGAATTATAAGGATTACATAATGCCGCGGATAAGTCAAAGAGCGCTCAATTATCGATCGGATAAACCATAGCAAAAATTTCGATTTTTATTTATACTAATAAAGGTCAAAATTTTAGGAGATGCTATTATGCAATCAACTCAAGTTTTCAGTTGGCTTTTTTTAATGGGCTTTTTGGTTATTTCCCCACAAGGGGTAGCAAACCCTTGTCAAGGGCAAACCAACATGGCATATATCACCAAACCGGCAATGACGCCCACGCCTTTTAAAGAACTGGAGCCTGCTTTTGCTCAACTAACAAGTGGGGATCATTTGTGGATTTGTGCGGGTATTTATCGACTCCATGCGGGTATTGAATTTAACGATTTGCGTCATGCGGTTATCGAAGGGCAAAATGCTTCTTTGGTTGCTGATGTTGATGTGCCAATTATTACTTTGTATAACGCTTATCAAGTGACACTCAAAGGATTGCATTTGGTGCATGATCTTGGCGAATGGTGCGCTCAGAATACGTTGGAAGTTTACGATTCAAATCAAGTCACCATCATTAATAATGATCTTGATGGTTCAGGTTATTTTGGTGTGGCAATCAGCAGCTCTGCTGATACCATTCTGAAAAATAATTTGATCCATAACGCTTTTTACGGTTTGGGCAACTGGAACTCGCCTTCTACCCAAGTTGATGGTAACATCTTTACTAATAACGCGCATAATTTTACAGGGCTCAGTGAGGATGAAATCGATACCATAGCCAAAAACAATACTGTTACTGTGGAAGGTAATCGCAAAAGACCAAAATCCGGTGATTTTGCTGGATTAGCGCTGTTTGATTGCAAAAAATCAAGTAATGATACAGAAAAACGCATTTGCCAGATTCCTCAATTAGGCTTACTAGATAACCGAATGACTAAACTCTACCGTGCCCATAAGCGGCTTAATGATAATTTTGACCTCATTCGTCAACATCAACGCGATTGGCTTAAGCTTAGAAATGGCTGTGGTCCTGACAAAGAATGTATAAGACAAATGTACCAAGAGAGGATAAATAATTTGGTGGATCAATTGCCAGAATGAATTTTGGAGTCCAAAGCGCTGCTTTGGACTCCTAACTGAAAACTTAGTACTTATTTCAATTTGGCAAAATGACAGAAAGAGTCGCGCCAAACATTCCCAGAATAAATGATAAAACACTAAGCCAAGCTGTGAGACCTAACTCAAGACGCATAATTGTTCCGTGAGTCACTTTACCCGTTTTTACTTGATACTTCCAAGTTGGAATAGCCCAAATACAGATCATATTACTCAGAATAGAAAAAAACATGAGCAAAAAAGAAATGATTTTGAGTACGCTACTTAGTTCATTCACTTGCAGGGTTGGTTCTTGAGTTGCGGCAAAAAATACAACACTTCCTGTGATGAGAGAAGTTAGCCAGATGTGGAATCGACTTCTATCTTCCAACCATTCTATCACCGCCTCCTTATTATCTTCTGTGATTTCCAATTTGACAAACCAAATATTTGAGAATTTATACAATAAATATTCTTTCAAGGGATTTTTCATAAATTATCCTCAAAATTGACTGCGTCACCAGCTTCGCTAAGCTTTGCACAGATTTATTTTTCTGTTTTAACAACAAAGACTTTTTCAATAATAATAGGCGTTAGTGGCACACCGTTTTTGTCCGTTTTGGCATTTTGAATTTTGTCTACGACATCCATGCCTTTTGTGACTTTACCAAAGACGGCGTAACCCCAACTTCTCCAAGTCCAACCGCGATGATCGAGATGGGGGTTATCTTTAGCGTTGATAAAAAACTGCGCAGTGGCAGAATGTGGTTTAAAGGTACGTGCCATCGCAATTGTTCCACGGACATTTTTTAGCCCATTATAGGCTTCATTGAAAATCGGCTTTTCGGTTTCTTTCTGCTGGTTGTTTTTTGTGAAGCCTCCGCCTTGAATCATAAAGTTATTAATGACGCGGTGAAAAATTGTACCATTATAAAAACCCTTATTGACGTAGCTCAAAAAGTTGGCGACAGTTACGGGCGCTTTTTCGGCATTAAGCGCAATAACGATGGTGCCAACATTGGTTTGCATGTTGACAATTGGTGTATTGGTTTCTGCGCTGTGTACCTGAGTGGCTAATAGCAGGAGTAACAGATTAGCAATAGATTTCATTAAACGCTCCAAATGTTGAACAGTTTAATAAATAAGGTTTCATTCAATAAACTACAAGGATTATATGTAAGAAGGGATAAACCACAACCCTTAATCGCCAAGAATTTTTAGGTTTTTTGGAGTCCAAAGCAGCGCTTTGGGTGTTAAACCCCATAAATACCGATAATCATTTTTCGTTATCTTGGCAATCCAAGGCGCATTGTTTTTAGAAATAAATTCAAAGTTCACAGCTTCATTACTCATTTCTAATATTCCCCAAGAACCGTCTTGTAATTGACCATTTTCTTTAAATTTCAAATGTTCTAAACCCACAAGTAAACTTTTTCCAGGCCCCTCACATGGACCAACAATGCGGTGATGATGCCCAAAAAGATGCACTTGAGGTTTTAGGCGTTCGCTGAGTTGCGTTAGTTGTGTTGAACCGTCTTGTAATTCGGCACAATCTGGACCTGCATGTGTCATCAGAATATTAATTTTTTTTAAACGCCGGAATGCCGTCAAAATATCTTTAGGATTAAAAAACTGTGGGTCAGTATTCGCGTGTTTTTGGTTGCGCCGGTACGCTTGACGATTTTTTTTACCCCGCTTTCTTTGCTCAGGTTTTGAAGGAATACCACCAAATGCGCCAATTTGAATTTTGGCGACTTCAATTTGATGGGTATCAGGTATAAACCAAATTTTATGCCAAGGATCAACGGGGCTTGGTTGAGAAAATGACGCGAGATAGTCAAAATCTTCATGATTTCCTCTGATAAAAAATGTATTGGGCGTGTCAGTGTTGTCAAAATATTTGACACTTTCTTCTGTGCGATAACAAAAATTAGCAAAGCCAAGGTCATCAGGATCATTTTTTGCATATCGCAGAGTCGCATCATCTAATTGGGTGATATCAGGATAGGCGCCCATATCACCGACTTGTAATAATCCTGCCAATTTTAGATGGGTATTTTTTTCCCACAGATGCGCCAGTGTGTACATTAATGCGATACGCCCGTGAATATCGCCAAATACGGCAAAATGTGTTAAGTTTTTCATTGTAGTAAAGTTTCGTGGTATGCATTCCCAAGGTCAATGCCATATCGTACCAGGCAAAGTTATAATTTAACTTGACGGAAATTGTTTTTTTAAGTAACATCACAATTGTGTCTATGAGCATTAGACTTTTCCCTAAATAATTTTGAACTGTGATTCTTATGATTTATGTGATTGATTTGAGGAAAAAATCCGCATTAGCACCCTCATAATTGTCAATCACATAAATCACAGTTCAAATTATTTAGGGACAAGTATTTTCCGACAGTCGTTAGATTAAAAAGAGGAGAAAAAACGACAGTGAAATTTATACTGAGAAGCAGCAAATTTTTTCTTTTCATTGTTGTCAGTGGTTTGCTTGGCGGATGTTTTAGCTTTTTTGCAAAACCAACAGTGACAGAAAATGGGCTAGAGGTTAAATTAGAAGGTTGTACTGCAAAAGCGAGAAGTGTTATTTGTCGTTTTTCGCTAATGAGCATGGAGTTTGATAAAACCGTTAGATTTCGTAGCAACACAAGCTTTGATGATTTAGGAAATCAATATTCCGCAACGAAATTGTCTCTTGCTAATAAGACAGGTAATGACATCACTCACAAATTGATTGCTGAAGTCAAAACTGAAGCAACGATTCAATTTGATAATATTTCTACACGTGCCTCCAAATTTAGTCAGTTACAGCTTCATTTTGGGGAAGATATGGTACAGTTCCGAGATGTTTCTTTCTAAAGGAGCTAGCGTAGAAAGGGATAAGTCATATTTTGATTTATCCCTTTTTATTTAATTGATGTTACGCACCCTCGTTCCTTAGCGAAGGTACTGGAACCAGAACGAAAGTGCGTAACATCAGTTATAAAGTAATTTTTTTTTGTACTAAATAAGGAGATTTAATATGCCTGCTTTGCACATTCCTAGTATGCCACAAGATTTATACAATTATATTCAAAAATTAGCTTTTGCCCAAAAATGCTCACTTGATGCACAAGTGATTGTATTATTATCTCAATTCCAAAAACAGGAGGAAAAACGAGAACAACAAGCTAGAATTTTAGCCGATATTTCTCAGTCTCGTATGACACTTCCTAACACTGTGCCTGATAGTGTGACATTATTAACTGATGTTACGCACTCTTGTTCACAAACCATAGTCGCAAAGCGGCGGCGAAGCACTCCAAAAAATTCAATCGTATTTTGGAGTGCTTCGCGGCCGCTTTGC
>CAYFOB010000197.1:6367-7369 GCA_964344525.1 uncultured Thiomargarita sp. | reverse complement strand
TTATTTACTTATTTAGCAATTCGTTAGGAACAAATCCGTTGTACTCAATGAGGATATAATCCTTGTAGTTATAAACAACGCCCATAAACATCATCAAACCGAACAATATCATCTTCACCTAAATAACTACCCGATTGCACCTCAACAATTTCCAAAGGCACCTTGCCCGGATTTTCCAAACGGTGCTTTACGCCTAAAGGAATATAAGTTGATTGGTTTTCGGTGAGAATAAAACTGTCTTCCTCTCGTACAATTCGTGCTGTGCCCTTAACCACTATCCAATGTTCAGAACGGTGATAGTGCATTTGTAAAGAAAGACTCGCGCCAGGATTCACCGTAATACGCTTCACCTGAAAACGTTCCGCAGCATCGACACCTTCATAACTGCCCCATGGACGATAAACCTTACGATGCAGTTCAGCTTCACTGCGCTTTGAGGCTTTTAAGCGAGAAACGATTTGTTTCACATCTTGAACATGATCTTTATGCGCCACTAACACAGCATCAGCCGTTTCCACAATCATGAGATTGTCCACACCTAGTACACTTAATAAACGATGTTCCGCGCGCAAGTAACTATTGTGTACATTTTCAATCAGTACATCACCCATACTCACATTACCCTCGTTATCCTGTTCGCTGACTTCCCACAATGAGGACCATGCACCAACATCATTCCACCCCACATCTAAAGGTATCACAACCGCAGCGCTGGTATTTTCCATCACCGCGTAGTCAATAGAATCGCTTGGACAGTTCTTAAACGCCGCCTCATTTAAACGGAAAAAATCTTTATCTTGCAAAGCATTATCCATCGCTTGGCGACAAGCGACTAAAATCTCAGGCGCAAATTTTTCCAATTCCTTTAGATATTGTGCGGCTTTAAACATAAACATGCCGCTATTCCAATAATAGTCACCTGAGTCTACATATCGTTGCGCGGTTTCATGATCAGGCTTTTCAACAAAGCGTTTAACTGACAAGGCAATTGTGTCTTCTATA
>CAYFOB010000197.1:0-6329 GCA_964344525.1 uncultured Thiomargarita sp. | reverse complement strand
CTTCACGAAATGCAACCGCATTCGCAATCCGATGATCGGCAGGCAGCACCAATAATACCGCCTCAGGATCAGCCACTAAGGCTGCCACAGCCACAGCGGGTGCCGTATTGCGTCCGATTGGCTCAAGAATAATGTGTGCAGGAGAAACGCCAATATTGCGTAATTGCTCAGCCACCAAAAAACGGTGACTTTCATTGCAAACCATCACAGGCGCTGATTGATTTGTTAATCCTTCCAATCGACTCACCGTGTTTTGTAACAAAGAATGGTTGCCAGCTAAAGCTAATAATTGTTTAGGGTAAGATTCGCGGGATAAAGGCCATAGGCGGCTCCCAACACCGCCTGATAAAATCACAGGAGTTAACATAAATAGTTTTTTTTCACCCAATTTTTTTGTCAAGAATAAAGTCTTATCCTTTTTTAAAAGTAATCCTTGTAGTTATTTCCATTTTTTCAAAAATGCAAGCTACCCATTTTAAACAATCCCTGTCGTTTTAAAAAGGAGCAACTGATGAAAGGTCCTCTTTCAAATATCTTAATCATTGATCTCACACGTGTTCTTGCCGGACCATACTGCACAATGATTTTGGCTGATCTTGGCGCACGAATTATCAAAGTGGAACAACCTAATAAAGGTGATGATGCACGACATTTTGGTCCATTTATTAATGGTAAATCGCTCTATTTTATGTCGCTAAACCGTGGCAAGGAAAGTATTGCCCTTGATCTAGACAAGGATCGTGAAATTTTTGAGAAATTGCTGATGAAAGCGGATATTTTGGTAGAAAATTATCGTCCTGGTACGATGGAAAAACTGGGCTATGGTTGGAAAGAACTACATCAGCGCTTTCCACGTCTCATTTACGCAGCAACTTCAGGGTTTGGGCATACTGGACCCTATGCCAATCGTCCTGCTTATGATATGATTGTTCAAGGTATGGGAGGGATTATGAGCATCACCGGGGAACCTGGTGGTGAACCCACGCGCGTCGGCTCTTCCATTGGCGATATTACCGCCGCGCTGTTCACCACAATTGGTATCAATGCGGCGCTTTATCACCGCCAAAGCACGGGCGAAGGTATGAAGGTTGATGTGGCTATGCTTGATTGCCAAGTGGCGATTTTGGAGAATGCTATCGCCCGCTATATGGCATCAGGACAAGTGCCTGAACCCCTTGGATCGCGGCATCCATCTATCGCACCGTTTGAAGCCTACAAAACGGCAGATAGCCACATAATCATTGCAGCCGGAAATGATAATTTATTCAAAAAGTTATGTGTGGCTATTGAACAACCAGAGTTGGCGACAAATGCTTTATTTCTTACAAACCAGCTACGCACCCAACATGTTGCTGGACTGAAAGAAGCACTGGAAGTCATATTAACCACGAAAAAAACAGCTTATTGGCTTAAAGTGTTAGAAGAATCAGGGGTGCCATGTAGTCCTATCAACAATGTAGCGCAGATACTCAATGATCCACAAATATTGGCTCGTAACATGCTGGTTAGCATCAACGATCCTGTGACTGGCACTATTAAGATGGCTGGAAATCCCATCAAATTATCAGCCTTTCCAGATTCATCTACCCGTGGTAGCGTGCCTGAGCTTGATAGCAATAGAGAAGAGATTATGAAAAGCAACTACAGGGATTTGTTATAAAAAGTGATGTTACGCATCCTCGTTCCTACGTCGCAAAGCTTAGCTTCGCTAAGTAGGAACATCAGTTACTATCTTAAAAAAAATAGTGAGTACTCATTATCTACGCGCCGAACAAGGAAGTATTATGTAAAACTGACTCCCTTTACCTTCCTCACTTTCAACCCAAATAGCCCCCCCATTTTTTTCAACAAATTCTTTACATAAAATTAAACCTAAGCCTGTGCCTTTCTCGTCGCTTGTTCCAATGGTTTTGTGATCAACATCAATCCTAAACAGCTTTTCAATGTCTTCAGGTTGCATGCCTATCCCAGTATCTGATATCGAAATTTCGACAAAATCACCCTCTTGTTTAGAAGAAATTTTTATACTCCCGTTTGCTGGGGTGAATTTGATGGCATTTGACAATAAGTTCCTAAAAACCGTGTCAAGCATATTTTTATCAGCAAAAACGGTGGTTGTTTCCTCAATATCTGAAAAGATATTAATCTTTTTAGCGCTTGCTAATGTGCGTGAAAATTCCGCATGATCAGCCGCAATATCTTTCAAATTGAATTCTGCTTGTTTAAACTCGATTTTTCCAGTTTGTGATCTTGACCATGTTAACAGGTTTACCAACAAATTGTGACCTTTTTCTGAAGTTTGCTGAAGCACTTTAACAAAGCTGTCTCTTTTTTCTGTCTCAATCCTTTTATCTGCCACTAACCCAGATAAACCAATCAATGCGTTGAACAAATTTTTTAAATCATGTGAAATGATAGAAAAGAATTTATCTTTGGTGGCATTGGCTTGTTTCAGTTTTTTAACGGTTTGGTTGAGTTCTTCTTTTTGCAAAATAATAAGATCTTTTGCCGCTTTGAGCTCAAGGTGTGTAGTAACCCGCGTGATTAATTCTTTGATATGGAATGGTTTAGTCACATAATCAACAGCCCCCAGCTCTAAGCCTTCGATAACTTCCTCTTTTCCAGTTTTAGCCGTCAGAAAAATAATAGGAATATCTTGAGTTGCTACATTTTGCTTTAATTTTTGGCAAACTTCAAAACCATCCATGTCAGGCATCATAATATCCAACAAAATGAGATCAGGCAGTTTCTTTTTGACAAATTCCAATGCGCCAACACCATTTTGAGCAAATGCCAAATGACAACCATGCTCTTTTAACATGCTCCCCAGAACTTGAAGGTTGTATGGGTTATCATCCACGAGTAATACCAATGATTTGTTATTCATCATAAATGTTTAGTTTGTAAGTTTATTGAAATATAAAACCTTGTGCAAAGCGTCATATCAATCACATAAATCACAGTTCAAAATTATTTAGGGACAAGTCCATTAATTTTATAACTTCTTCCACGACCTCAGGAAATATCTTTAATGTCTTGTTAATATTTGTGACGTCAAAATTTTGGGCAAATTCACGTAGGTTTTCGGCATAATTGATCAAAAAGGGCACGTTATAATCCATTCCTAATTTTACCACACTTGTTGCGAAATCTTCAATAGAATCCATCTCCAAAACGCCATTGATCTCTTTCCAAATTGGCATCATATTGTTTTTTAGCGTTTTGATCAAGTCGGGTAGTTTAGCAATCTGTTCAGGGGTTAAGATAACGTTTTCGGTGCTAGGATTTTCAATCTGTTTTAAAAACGGCAATAATGTTTCAAAAAGATCGGGTATGTTAACAGGTTTGGACAAATATCCATCAAATGGCAATTCCATCATCTTTGATTGAGGCGCATAGGAAGCTGTTAAAGCAATAATTGGAATGTTTTGGGTGAACTGATTTTTTTTTAATTGTTTAGTGGCTTCATAACCGTCCATCACTGGCATTCTCAAATCCATTAAAATAAGATCAGGATGATATTTTTTCGCAAAAAGCAAGGCTTGTTGCCCATTTTCCGCTTCGATTACTTCTAAAGCAGCCTCAGATAGACACTCTTTGACAATATAGCGGTTGGATTCAACGTCATCCACAACCAACACTTGGGCTTTTTCAAAGGAAATTTGCTTGAAATCGCATGTAGATTGTTTGTCAACTTGATCAACTATGGCAGCGACCTCAACATTTTCTAAAGTGATTTCAAAACAGCTTCCCGTACCAACTTGGCTTGAAACTGAAATATGACCATCCATCATCTCCACTAATCGTTTGCTGATGGCTAATCCCAATCCTGTACCTCCATATTTGCGGGTGCTTTGACCATCTTGTTGCCGAAAGGATTCAAATATTATCTCCTTTTGATCTTTAGGAATACCGATCCCTGTATCGGTGATTGAGATGATTAAATCAAGTTTGCTATGGTGATTTATTTTAGAAATTTTTTGTGCGCTTAGTTTGATGTAACCCTTTTCGGTAAATTTAATGGCATTCCCGATAATATTGAGCAGCACTTGCCGCAACCTTGTTTCATCTAGTCGCAAAGCCTCTGGTAAATTATTATCAATCTCTACAATAAAATCTAGTTTTTTATCAGCTATCTTAAATGCAAAAATCTGTTGTAATTCATTAAAAAGCGTGTGAGGATTGATCGCTTCATACTGAATTTTCAACCGCCCTGCTTCAATTTTGGATAAATCGAGTATATCATTAATTAAGGAAAGTAGCGTTTTTCCTGAAGTTTGGATGGCATCCAGATAATTTTTTTGTTGACTATCTACCACAAGCTTGGATAAGAGCTCACTGAAGCCAAGTACCGCGTTCATTGGTGTACGGATTTCATGGCTCATGTTGGCTAAAAATTCACTTTTGGCGCGGTTGGCGGATTCGGCTTGTTCTTTAGCTTCTTTCAAGGTTTGTTCAACCTGCTTGCGCTCTGTAATATCCTCTTGGACAGAAACCCAATATTCCATGCCTGATATTTCAAGCCGACTAATGCGCGCTGATGTGACAAAATGAGTGCCATCCTTTTTTCGATTATTAAATTCTCCTTTCCAAAAACCGTTATTTTTCAATGCGTCACGGATTTCTCTCATAATGCGCCTATTTTTTTGGGGGGCTTCTGTATTAATAATTGAGAGTTGCTTTTTTTTCAATTCACCGGGTTCGTATCCAAACATTCTATCAAATGCTGGGTTAGTAAAAAAACTTTTGCCATTTTCATCTGATAAATTGATCGCTTCGGCCAAATTTTCTAATATTTTGGAATGTATGAATAGTTTTTCTTCTACTTGCTTGCGTTCTGTAATATCTTCAGCTGTTCCAACAAGACTGACAATTTTTTCACCCTCCAACATAGGTGCAAGGCTAAAAGAAACGGTTGCAACATTGCCATCTTTACGGATAATTTCCGTTTCATACTGATAAATCGTTTTTCCATGAACAACCGTTTTAAGGAATACCTCGTAAATATGAGGAAAAATATTTTGTGCTAAAACGATAGAAAAAGGTTGCCCCATCAGTTCATCAACGGAATAACCACTAATTTTTGTGCTTGCCCGGTTGATCCCCATAAATTGACCTTCCAAATTAAGAACAAAAATGGCATTAGTTGTTGTATTCATAATATTTTCCAGAAAACGATTGGTTTCTTGCAATGCTTTGTCGTTTTCTATCAACGCTTTTTCTGCCTGCTTCCATAGGGTGACATCTAACATCACACCGCATAATCTCACTGGTTGCCCATTTTCAACAATCACAGAAACAATATCTCTGACCCAAATTGTTTGATTATTGGCCGTAATCATACGATATTCAAATTCATGATCTTGTTTGCCCAATGTTGAGTTAATACAAAACTCAGGAGCCCAGCCCTTGTCATCAGGATGAAGGTGATCAACCCAAAACGTTGGCTGAAGCCAGTCTTCAGCAGGATACCCCAGAAATCGTTCAGCTTGTGGACTAACAAACGTAAACTGAAAAGTTTTCGCATCCGCTTCCCACACCACGCCATCAACGGAATGTACAACAGTCTCATATTGCTGTTGTGATTTTTTCAGTGCTTTTTCAATCCGTTTACGTTCAGTAATGTCTTCGATTTTTGCGATACAATAAAGAGGCTTCCCATTTTCGTTATAAAAAAACGAAACGGCGACACTTCCCCAAAGTAATTGCCCATTTTTTTTAATATATCGTTTATCCAGTTGATAATAAGAAATTTCACCATTAATTGCTTGATTTAATAAATTTTTATTTTTTTCCCTATCTTCTGGATAGGTCAAATTAAAAACAGTCATGCCGACAAGTTCTTCTTTTGTATATCCCAACATATTGCAAAATGCAGCATTGGCTTGAATTAATGAAAAATTCAAATCAGCAATAACCATACCGACAGGACCTTCCTCAAAAATTTTACGAAACCGCTCTTCGCTCGCCTGCAATTGCGCCTCAGTTCGTTTGCGTTCAGTGATATCAGTGGCTATACCACAAACCGCATAAATTTTCCTGTTAGCATTGTAGATCGGAAATTTAACAGAAATGTAGGTATGCAATCCATCTGATTGTGGGACAACTTCTTCAATTTCAATGCTTGAGTGATGTTTGATGACTTTTTCGTCGTTAGCAATAAGCCTATCAGCAACACTTTTTTGAAAAATGTCATAATCTGTTTTTCCAATAATCTGTTCATTGGAAATGTTAAATATCTCTTCATAACGTTTATTAATAAATAGATAATATCCTTTAACTCGATGTTCAAGTTAGTAAATAAAAATATTATTAAGTACTAATATAGG
>CAYFOB010000196.1:0-7389 GCA_964344525.1 uncultured Thiomargarita sp. | reverse complement strand
AATGTTTTAATCATTGCTCAATACCTCTTATTCTAACACAATCCGCACCCTACCTAATTCTTTACCTTTTGTTAGTCCATTCAAATAGCTAATAAACCGTTTTTGCATATCCGTCGCAGTCATCGGGGAACCCCCTGCCAATAAGGCATTTTCTAAATCTTTTATATTGACAATGACTTTGACAAGCCCGGATAACCCTTCTTGGATAGCTTCAATAAATTCTCGTGTCATTTCTTCTGGTAAGGTGCGGTTTTTTAAAAAAGTGTCTAATTGGGTGCGTGTTTTCGTTTTGAGTAATTCGGGCGGATTTTCGGTATTTTCTAATTCTGTCAGTAAGCTTTGTGTCCATTTATTGTTCAGTTGTTCTAAGTTTTTTTCTAGTTGTGCCAATGTTCTTGTTTGGGGTTCGGAAAGTGGTTTATAGCCGCAATGAGGGCATACGGTATGCGCTATTAAGTCGTTTTCTGTAAGGGCATAACAAGCTTGTAAGCGATTTAAGCGGTTTTCAAAATCAGTTAGTTGTTGATTGGGGAGCAATGTGATTCTGGATAGTTTTTTAAGATTGAAGAGTCGTTTGTCGCTTAATAGGCGTTGTTTGTTTTTTTCTTCTTCTGCGCCTAAACGGGCTCGTTTATGTAAGTGGAGATAGGCTTTGCTATAGTTTTTTTGTAAATTATTCAGTTGTTGTTGGGCGTGATAACTAAAGCCGGTGCTGTTGCGTTGCCGAACATCGCTTAATCCTCTGAGCAGCGTGTCGCGCATTTGATTCATTTCAGCAAGCCAATTGTGTTGAGAGGGTAAGGTGGCTTCTGCGGCTGTCAAATAGGCGGCGGGTTGGCTTAAGTCTGTTAGCACCGTCATGAGTTGGGTGATGTTTTGCAAGATTTTGAGTCCGCTCCATTGTGCTGTGACTTCTCCGGCTGTGTAACGAAAGTTTTTAAATTTTAATGGGGTGGAGTAGGCTTGTAGCGATTCTAAAAAAGTTTTGGTTTCTGCTAATCCTTCCCGATAGTGTTGGGTTTCAACTTTGCTGAGTATGGGTTTGCCCCAAAAAATGAAACCTGTCGCTAATCCATGTTGTGCGCGTACCAATTGGCGAAGTGTGTCGTTAAGTTTGGTTTGTAGTTGTTGTACGGCTGTTTCTTCATTTTGGGTGAGGGCAATTTCTAAGCCGCTGGGTAGCGCCAATAATTCAAATAAGGCTTTTAGTGCAGGTAGATTGAAATCTTTGGGGCGTTCTAAATGTCTAAATGTCAATAAATCCTTAATTTGGGCAGCGGCAAGGGCGGCAAAGTTGCTGGCATCAAATTGTCGTTTAGGCATCACTAATACAATTTCGCCCGCATAAACAAGCGCGGCTATTAATACCATCACCATTTCTGGTTCAAGATGGTAAGGGGCAAAATAGGCTTCTGGTAGCAATTCTGCCCGATTGAGTACTTGTTCGTTGGGTTTTTGGCGCAATTTTTCAAAAATGGCTTGTGCATATTTTGAGCGAGAAGGATCAACTTGATCCCCATTTAATAATCCCAAGGCGGCTAACATGCCACGCGCTTGTTTGCTACGATTGGGATTGGCGATGCCTCGCAAGGCTTCTTGGGCGGTTGGCGCTAAATTTTCATGGGAAATGAGAATGGAAAACACCGGATATTCTGGCGCAATCTCAGAAAAATAGCGATCTAAACACACATCAGCCACTAAATCAACCAAGTCACGAAAATTGGCTAACAATGAAGGGTGCGGAGTGAAGAGCGCTGGATTATTTTTTATTCGAAAATCTTCATGTTTCATTTCACCCAGCCATTCTAATAATTTTTTAGTTGAACCAGAATAAGTCGCCTCAAAAGCTGTCGCCTTTTGTTCTTGTAACCATTGCAACACTTCGCGCAAATAGGTTTGAGATTTAGATTCATACACAGATTTTGCATGCCCTGATGCAGTAGACACTAAATCGGCAGCGGCTGTGTAAAGACGTAGCAATTGATCAAATTTGTCATCTGTATCAGTCAATCGAAAAAAAACGTCTTTTTTAGAGTTAATAACTGATAATTGTTCACTGACAGATTGATAGGGGGGCAAAAAATACAGTAAAAAACCCTCTTCGCGGGCAGACAAGGCTACAGTATTGTGAGTTGCTGTACCAAAAATTAAATAACCTTGGCGTGTGACACGGTGGGAGCGCCATTCTAATTCATACACCCAGCTAAAGCTTTGACTCCAACCTGATGGGATATCAGAAACTTCCATCACTTGTTTCAGCGCGGCATAAAAATAGCGATCAAGTTGATGCCTATCTAAACTTTCTGCGCGTTTTTCAATAATGGCTTCAAAATCGTAGTTCTTTTTAAAATCAATATAGTATTGTCCATTGTTCGGATTTGTGGAAATAAATTGCCTATTAACTGTTTTTAGAATTTCCCGCAGCACAGTTTCAACGAGAGACAATAAATCATCCGCCGGATTACCCCCTAAGTCATCAATTCCTGCTTGATATAAACATAAACTATCTCGCAACTCCTGCGCAGTCACACCAACAGGCGCTGAAATATCGTGAGTTGTTAGGCGATGCACCGATAGGGCATGAATAATGCGTATCGCCATGGGCTTATAAGCTGGGCGAGTAAATGCATGCTCAATTCTGTTTTCTAAGACTTGGCTACATTCAATAACTTCACGCACTTCAGGAATGGCACGAAAAGAGGGATTTTCTTGGAGTGTTTTCCAATAGCTATCATAAGCAAGTAAGCCAGGCTCAGTATCAGGCACACGTTCGCAAACCAAAGTTTGTACACCACGTTCTAAGGTTTTAAGGATTTCACGTTTTTCGATAATGGTGATGCGTTCAAAGGCATCAATATAATCAGGATGAATAGGAAATAAGGAGACAAACTCTGTCATGCGTTCATTCATGTTGCTATAACAGGGCGCAAAATGGCACAGATAATTTTCGATTTTGGATTTTTCAGCCTCACCTTTTTTTAACAACCGTTCAGCTACCACAAATTTAATGTCTTTACGAGTAATCAAAATTTGCTCAAAACGATCTTTGACGCGCCGCAGGGAGTTAGAAACAAATTCAAACCTTTGATTTTCAAAAATCGTCTCCTGAAGTCCTGCAATAAAACGAAAATGTAAATCTTTACACACTTCACCAATTTCACGTAAAAAATTCAGATCAAGGATCAATTCTTGATCCTTACGCGCTCGCAAATACTCAAGCAATTCATCCACAACTAACAATAATCCTTGCCCTGGATAACGCGCATCAAAGGCTGCCATCATTTTCTCAAAAGCGCCCTTATTGTTAGTAATAGTATCAGCCGCCGGAAATTGAAAATGGACCCCCTTGTTATCAAGAAAATTTTCTAACTCTTTTGTCAGCATATCACGCAGTGACATGGTAGTTGCCCCAATTTCTGTGCGTAAAACCTGAAATTGACCTGCAATAGATTGCGCTGCCTCAGCCACTTTAGGATGATTCAAGTCTTTGACCAAATCGGCATTTTCTGCGATACTAGAAATGGTTGCCATTAAATGCGATTTGCCTGTGCCATAGTTGCCAACAATTAATAAACCTTTATTATCAGTCAATTGATCAAGTCGCAATTGGACAAAAACCAAATTAATCAATCGGAAAGCCATTTCCTCAGAGATGACATAGGTTGATACCAGTTGCTTGGCTTTAGCGGCTTGATTAGCATCGCGGACTTCAATGACGGTTTGTAAGGATTCAAATTGGATTAATTCGGCGTATTGCATGTTAGTTATTAGTTATCAGTTATCAGTTATCTAATTATCAAAAAAATTAATGTATGCAGTATAATAAATTTTTTGAACAAGGATAACGCTTTGATTCGCAATAATAGGAGGATTATATCATGTCTACTTCCTTGCAAATTTGGCAAAAAAAATTGCAAGCTGAGGGAGAGGATATCTATTTTTCAGGAGAGCTAGGACAAGGATTACCATTTTTAAGGCACATGGTATTTATCAGCGATAGACGTTTAATTTTTATAAAGAAAAATTTTTTTCAGATTGAAATGCTCTCAATTTTTCTGTCACAAATCGGTGCATTACGACTGGACAAACAGACGCGCCAAGCACTCATTATAATTGGTTTAGCTTTGTGCGTGGTAGGTATTGGGGTGGCGGTTATACCGAATAAAATCAACACGATTTTGAGTTTGCCTGATTTTTTGAGCCAATTGCATGGCTTGATTGTGTTTGGGATAGGTTGTTTTTTCATCCTTTTGAGTAAAATATGGCCCCGTGCAAGGGTATTTATTGACGTTTATGGTTTATCTTCACCATTAAAATTGCCTTGGTCTTGGGGAGACGCTGCTTTTGTAAGTTTGACCAAAAACATCACCTACTACTCAGCAGTCGGTGATGATAAATTATGATTGCTTGAATCAGAATTTTCATTATTTTGAAAATTCTGATTCAGACAATTAAGGATAAATTTATGATGCCAGATAATACTGATTTAACTTCCCCCTCTGATCCTCATTTTTTATCTGAAGCCCAAGATAATATTCATGAAGCTGTACAAAAATTCGATCTAGAAATTGATGATATAAAAAACAGAATATTCGCCTCTCGAAAAAGGGTTGCTAAAAGCCTTGAAAAAGCTAATATCATTATTGCAAAAGCGCAGGAAAGTAATGTTGTTATTCGAATAGCGACAAATTTTGGTGATTACAAAACCAGACCTAACAAATTAGCTTATGCTTGTGGCGTTCCCATTCATATTGTAACCAGTATTTTTTTATTTTCTGATATTTCTTATGACATTATCAGTAGTATCACAGATACAAGGATAGAAAATATTGCAGGGCAATTTTTGTCGAGAATGAGCAATAGGGGAAATGATATATCTGATCAAGACAAAACGGATTTGTTAGTGGATATTATCTGGGGAAAGTAGTTATTGCTGCTGGAAGAAAACGGCGTCACATTATTTAAGTGGTCCTAGGAGCAGTCCATGAAAAAAATATTGCCTGTTGATGTCACTCAATTGATCAGCGAATTAGCGATGCTGTTGGAGGGTGGCATTTCCATAAATAACGCCTTAGAGATTGTACAACAAGAACAGGAAAAGGCTGCAATGTACAAGCTAATTGGTGATATTCAAACTAACCTTGCAAAAGGCATGAGTTTAGCAGATAGTTGGGCTAAATATCCTCAGTATTTTGCGCCTTTTTTAGTTGAAATGCTACGTCAAAGCCAAAATTTGGCAACAACACTGGCTCAAATTGCTGAATACCGCGAATCGATAGAAGAAAGCGAAATGGATTTAGTCCAAGAAATGGAATATCCATTTTCTTATTTGATGATTGTGGTTGTTGTACTTTTGGCAATATCAAGTCTATTGCTCACCTATGTCACCCCAATATTTGCAGATATGTTTTATGCATTTGGGGCTGCCTTACCAATACCCACTCAATTTATTATTGATATTTCTGACTTTGTTATAAGTTATTGGTGGCTCATGTTGGGCTGTGGATTAGGTTTAGGTGTGCTGTTATGGTTTAAGCGACAAACGGTGAAATTGTATATTCCACTATTTGGTCATTTTTATCATAAGCTTGCGCTGGTGCGTTGTTTGCGAACTTGTGCTTTTATGTTATCCCATAAAGCACCGTTGCCAAAAGCTTTTGAAGCCGCCGCTCAAGCTGTCAATAATTCGGTTTACGCTAAATTGCTGAGGCAAGCAAGTCAAGAAATGCGCACAGGCACCCGTTTACCCAAGGAGTTAGCCTCAATTTTTCCCAAAAAAGTGATCCATGCTATGACGATTGGCACACACACTAATCAATTTGATAAATTGTTGGTGAAACTTGCAGATGTTTACACAAAACAGTTGTACCAAATGATTGCTCCCATCGTGAGAAAATACAATTTAGTGGGCATTGTAGTGATTGCAGCTCTTGTTGGGATATTTGTTATTGCCATGTACATGCCTATTTTTCTAATGGGTTCAATGATCTAATTATGCAAACAAAAAATCACGGCTTCACACTCATAGAACTCATGTTCGTCGTGGCTATCATCGGCATTTTGGCTGCTATTGCCATACCCAATTATGTCGATTACCTAAAACGTGCCAAAATCAGCGAAGCATTTATACTCGCCAGTGGCCTCACTAAAACGATAGCCGATTATTATTCATACTATGGGAAATTGCCCCCAAATAACCAAGCGAGCCATTTACCAGAAAACTTAGGAGGGCAATATGTTAAAAGCATGCAGATAGAAAACGGTGCCATTCATTTGAAATTTGATCAATCCGTTGATAATGGTACACTCACCTTACGCCCTGCGATTATTATCGCTGATCCACCTTCTAATACATTAATTTGGGTTTGTGGCTATGCGAGAGCACTAGAAGGCACAAGAATTTTTGGTGAAAATCAAACGAATATTGAACAAAAATACCTACCTCCTATCTGTTTATAAAAAAGTGAGCAAACTGATGTTCAAACAAGGCTTTACCTTAATAGAATTAATGATTGTCATTGCTATCATCAGCATTATGGCAACAATGGCACTCCCGACTTACCAAGACTTCATCATTCGCACCCAAATCAAGGAAGCGATGGCAATCAGCGATGGCATTAAAAAATCCATTCGTGACTATTATAATATTCACCACACATTTCCAGTTGATAATTCAACGGCTCAAGTGCCCAAGCCAAGGCATTTAATTGGTAATTTTGTGACTGGTATAGAAGTCCAAGACGGCGCCATTCATATCAGCTTAGGCAACCGCATCAATGCCCATGCGATCGGAAAAATTCTAAGTCTACGCCCTGCCATCGTCACCGACAATCCGAGCAGCCCAATTTCATGGCTCTGTGGATATGCAGAACCCGTGGATGGCATGGAGGTGATAGGAGAGAATCAAACGACGGTGCCAAGTCTTTATTTGTCACCAGCGTGTCGGGCGTGGAAATGAACTATACCGATACATTTATGCTAACAAATGTTAACAATAGCACACTTACCGCCAGAGGCGGCTCGTGAGGAGGTATCTCTCAAAGCCCTAACAAAAGCTAAGGCGCGATTACTGATGTTGATTAGCCTTGGTTCTCGGCTTTCATCAGTTTCCTACGTTTTCGCTTTTACCAAACCAACGATTTTAGGTTTGAACCACCACCCTTTCATGAGTTTGCACTCACAGCCCTTAAAATAAGGGCTCGCTCTAAAAATTCAAGAGCACATTGAATCAATGCAAAAATTGACGAAAAATTGGGAAGTTTTGTTAATGTTTGTTAATAAATTAGGTACTATGCATTAACCCCATTAATGAAGTGTTTTTGACGGTGCCCGTATTAAAAGTAATCCTTGTAGTTAGTGCGACTCGTTTGGCCTAATCAGACCCAACCA
>CAYFOB010000195.1:359-7442 GCA_964344525.1 uncultured Thiomargarita sp. | reverse complement strand
CCAAAGCGCTGCTTTGGACTCCAAAATGTGTGAAAACTTGTGAACGGGTACTTAAATAGTACAAATGGAGTTGCAAAACCGAGAAGAGGTGGAAATACAACAACAAACCATTTCACAAGTTTTAAAAATAGACGATCTGTTTTTATCTTTAAAGCGGTTAGTATTGCAAGAAAAACAAGAGAAAACCCAACCAGAAAAGATAATATACATAATAGTACTAAAATATCATTATCATAAAATGATGATCTTGTATCAAAATAAAGCTGCGTGTCTCGCCTTTTCAACCGATGGTACAGTCTTTTCCTGCCCACTCTCCATAATCTAAAGTCCCAAACACCGCTTGTCCAAATGTACTTAAACCGGAACGTCACGCGGTTTCACTTGAGTTGATAAATTTTTACGTGCCATTAGTTTTGTGCATTAAGCGTATCGGCATAGCTATCACCAAAAGCGGTGTTTATTTGATGCGCTGTGAATGTGAAATGCGCTTTAAGGATGTTGAGTCCTTTGCCCACCGCTTTTTCTGTCAGTGGGTTATCGTCTAACAATGAGCTGAGTAAAGTTTGTAGGACTGATTGCATAATATTTTGTTGTATGGTTACAAATTATGGTGGATAAGCGTCATCCACTATAATTTTAAAAAAGCAGTGGCATTATAAAACATAACTACACGGATTGTATTTAAAAAAGGATAAAGCAAAACCGTTATAACTACACCTTTGGCGACTTCCGTATTCAAGTCTGTTAAGCCATTAAGGGAATAATTTTGCTAGAAAAGTTTTGAAAAAAGCTTACGAATGTTATAAAATGCAAATAATTTTAAAAATTAATTATCAACTGATGTTACGCAGTCTATTTCTCAAACCCATAAATAACTACAAGGATTATATTTAAGAAGGGATAAACCTTAGTCCTTATTAGGTTTTGACGGTGCCCGTATTAAATATAATCGCTTTCCGTTATTGTCGGTGGAAGAAAACTGCGTAACATCAGTTATCAACTCAAAATTTAGAGGTCAATTATTTATGGGACTTTTTGTCAATTTATATGTTAATCATCACAGTATACCAGATGAGTCGTGGGAAAAAACCTATCAAGAAAGTCTTTTGTTGTTGGAAAAATTTCCAATTCCACTGATGAGATTACAGCGTGAAGAAATTCGTGGACAAAAACGTAATGTGTTCACAACCCATCTCATTAAAGAGGAAAATACGTCAGATGAACATTGGGAGATTGATGGTGATTTACTCAGTTATCAGCAAGCTGAATCTTTTCGACTACGACGTCATTTTTTTAAGAAAAACTCGGAATATGACCATAAGCATATTTTATGGGCTGAGGAAGACGGGTTAGAATATACTAATGGTAATGGTATTAATTTGTTTGGCAACAAGACACAGGGATATCCTTATCATCTTGCCATATTATCTGTTGGTATCCTTTTTGAAAACCGATTTCCTCACAATATCTTTGTCATAGGAGATATTGATCGAACACAAGCAGAATCAGTGATTGCTTGGATGAATACCATTTTGACAACCCCGGTGATAATGCCAATCTGTTTGGATGGACCAAGATTATATGCCCAACTTAATGCACTTTACGATGAAAGTGCTTTGGCTATTCGACGGTTTAAAACTCTATCTCGTGATTCTGAGGAAGAACAATTACAAACGTTATTGCGTTATGCTGATAAAAGCCTTGTTTTACAAAATATTGTGGAGATACTGCGCGGATATTCTGAATTATCTCAATTTGGTGTCATTGATGAGATTTCCCAATTTTTAAGTGTCACCCAAGATATTCAACAATTGATTGAAATTGTTTTGACAGTTGGACAAGATAAACCCAGTTTTAATTTGGAAGAATTACTTCGATTGCTGGGTAACAAGTTTGTGACTATTGATAAGGAAGAACGTCAACCATTGTTTATTTTTATGCATTCATCAGAGTCATTAATGACTATAAAAGATGCTTTTGCACAAGTCTTTTTAAAATTGGGAGGCGCACCTTCATTTATAGACTTCTACATGGAACGTTCAGAATTACTTGATCTCTTTTCTACTTATCAACCTGGAAATCAACAGAAATTCAAAGAAATTCTTGCCGCTTCTGAGAAAAAATGTCGTGATGAGTTGGAACAAATCAAGACACTGCTCAGTGAAATGGAAAACAGCGAAAAATCGAAACCACAGCAGTCTCAGATAGAATTTTCAGAAGAGGTGATTCCTCAACAAAAATCCTATTCACCAGAGGAAAAATATATCATTGAGCAAGCCTATCTCCAACAAGAAGAATATGAACAAGCTGAAGTTTTTGCCAAACAAATAGGACAGCAATTGCAACAAATCATTGAAACATATCCAGATATATTTAGTGCCAATGAGAGAACCTATTATTTGGAGATGATTTACAAGGCGAGCTCTAAAAATGGTTTTGCATTATGCGAATCTGCTTGGCAACAAATTGATCAAGCGGAAGACATCAAAATCTTAAAGAGTCTTCTCGCTTTGTCACTGGTTTCAGAACGGGAAATCCATTTTTGGAATTGGAGACGCTATATTATGGAACATAGTTATTTGTGGTCTTACCTGATTGCTGAAATAACGGATTAGCTCATCCAAAGAGTCATTTCGTAAATCCATTGTAAAGCTTAGTTTGATTTGGTTTATCCGATTGACAATATAAGTAATTTGTCAAAACCGCTCTGGAAACAGTTAGGGAAGTCGATGTAGAAAATTGGGCTCTCCATGTTTTTGGTCAATCAAGTCTTTCAAAAAGAAGAAAAATTGGCTAAAAAATGAACACTAAAATAGCATGAAAAATATTAACGCTAAATTGATGCAGACTGCACATGCTACCCCCATCCCTAATAGATAAGGCCTGAGTTTCTATTTGTAAGCACCCGCTTGCCCACCTTTTCAACACAGAGTTCACAAAGAACCACAGAGTTTTTCTCTGTGAAACTCTGTGTTGAAAAAAAAGGCCTGAACAACTTATTGTTGTTTTAAAACCAGCAAAGTAATGTCATCAAACACCTTTTGCGTATCAATATATTGCTTAACATCATCCACAATGGCTTGTTGAATTACCTTAGCACTTCGATGCCACTGCTGGCTGACGACTTGACACAAGCGTTCTATGCCATATTGTTCTTCTTGCGAATTTTGGGCTTCCGTAATGCCATCCGTATACAGCACAATGCCATCTCCCTTTTGTAATTGGATATTGATTTGTGAGATCATACGGGCGATATTGGGTATCACACCCACCATAAAGCCTAAATCCGTGGTGTCTATCCGTTCTATTTCTCCCCCTTCGCGCACAACTAATACCTCCTCATGTTGTCCGGTTAGCCGTAATTGCCCTTTTTGATAATCCAATAAAGACAAGGTGAGATTTTTATCCGTTTCAATCCGTTGAACATTTTGATAAAGGGTACGATTGATAACGTTTAAAAACTGCTCTGGATTATCAATCCCAGCTAACAATAAAGCACGCACAGTCGTTTGCACCATCAGCATTAATACGCCACTTTCTAAGCCATGCCCTGTGACATCGCCAATCCCAATTTTAATTTGCCCATTTTCAACCAAAACATCATAATAATCCCCCCCCACTTCATCAGCTGGTTCCATAAAACCAGCAATATCTAATCCTTCGATCTCCTCCAATTCAGCTTCTTTTGGCAACACCATTTGTTGGAGTTGTTTAGCCACATTGAGTTCGGCACTCATGCGGAGATTTTCAGATTTGAGTTGTTCATTGAGGACAGTAATTTCTTCATTAGCTTGGGCAAGCTCTTCTGTGCGTTGAGCCAGTTGGAACGTTCTCTGATCAACTTTTTGTTCCAAAGTCCGATACAACAGGGCGTTTTCAATCGAAATGGCCAATTGGGAGGAGAGGACTTTTAGCATTTCTAAACGCTTTGGGGTAAAAGCCCCCGTTGCCAAGTTATTTTCTAAATACAAAATACCAGTGAGTTTGCCCTGATTGACCAGTGGCGTACAGAGTACGGATTTTGGACGCTGTTTAACAATGTACGGATCTTGGGTAAATTGCCCCTCCTTGCTCGCATCGTGCAAAACCACATTATCGAAGCTTCTTTCAACATAGTGGATAACCGTTTCTGCAATCGCTTGATTTTCAAGAGGAATAGAGTGCAAGACGTTCACCTCCTCACTCTCAACAACGCCCTGCGCTTCAATAAACCATTGTTTTTCTTGAGGCAGTAACAGAAAACCGATTGAAGCACCCGCATTTTCAATGACAATCAGCATCATTTTTTTTAACAGACTGCTCAAAACGATTTCCCCAGACAGGATTTGAGCGGCCTTCATGATACTGTTCAAATCTAACCACTCGGAACCGCTTGTTGTCAGAGTAGAAGGCATTTGCGTTAACATCGTCACATTCGTTGGCATTGCCGTTGCCATTTTAGGCGCTTTCAATTGAGGGTATTTGTCTTCCAAATCCCTCACTTTAGCTAATGCGCCCCATTGTTGATAACGATAATGTGCTTCTTTTAAGTAGGTTTGGGCAAACCGGTTTATGCCTTGTGCCAAATAACATTCAGCGGCGAGTTCATAAGCTAAGGCTTCTTCATGCCGGTATTGATTTTTTTGGGCACCGGCAATCGCTTTTTCGTATAAATTGATAGCTTGCCAATATTCTCCTAACACACGCGCCTTCTCTGCTTCCACCAGTTCGTATTTATGTTGACAATTTTTGGGGGCGTAGTCCGCCCAATACTTGAGTTCTGCTTGATTTTGGTTAACCTGTTTTAATAAACTTTCAGAATCAGAAACGGAAGCTGACATTTTGGCCAACAAAGTGAGAGAATAATAAAAATTATGCACCGGCAAAAAAAACATCCCCCCACTGCCTTCTTTGTATTTCTCGGTTAATAAGGCATTTTGGTAGGCCTTTTCATGATTTCGAAAAATAAAGGCCAAAATCGTCTGAGCTTGATAAGCCGCACAACACAAGCTAATCTGTTCTTCTTGAATAAATTTGGGTATTAACTCTGCTTTGTTGAAGATAGGGCCGTTCAATTCAGCGACTTCTCCTTGAGCTTGACCCAGCAAATTAAGCGTTGCCTGATAACAAGGACTCAGAAAATGATAATGGAATTCTTGTTTCAACTTCCTGAGTGTTATCAGAGAGTTAGCGTACTTATTCGCCAATTTGTTAAGACGAGCGCCCATCAGAAACTGATAAATATCCGGTTCAACCAGAGCATAACAGGCGTATTCAATATCACCCATGTCTATGCCTAGTTGGAAGGTTTTATAATAAGGCACGACGGTTTCTCGTACTGATTTTCGCCAGTGCATAACGGTTGAGTAAAACAACATAGGCACTCTGACCTTGAGTGCTTTGGCATTCAATTTTTCAATCAAATCCACACCCAATTTTCCAAATAAGTACCCTTTTTCAATCTCCCTTTTTCCACACAAGATGCCACCATAGGAAGTATAGCCAACCGCAGAAAAATCACAATTGCCATATTGATATGACTTTTCATTTTTTCCAAAACAGCCTCTAAGGATTCAATCTCAAAATTTTCTAACAGTTCAGTCGATAAACTTTCGTTCAGCAAAGACAACATGTCAAGCCCGAGTTGCAATGCCTCTGCTTGTTTACCTTGGGCAATCAGGTATTGCATTCTGACTTCATAAGCCTGAAGTTTATCAAGGGTATTTCTGGCATGATTCAACACGATCTCAATGTATTGATCCATCTCTTTGAAGTCGGCAATCAAAAAGGCTACTTGTGACAAGGCAAGGTGAATAGTGAGTGTCAAATCATAATGATTCTGCCAAGGCTTTTCGTTAATCAGATGAAGGGCATTTTGCAAATACTCATAAGCTGGTTTGTAGGCATTGGATTCTTTCGCTTTTTCGCTGGCGGTTAAATTCAGTTCCGCGATTTTCAGCTTTTCTTCAATCTGGGTAATCAGATTCAAAGCTTTATTGAACTGAGAAACCATATCAAACACTTTATCTTCTAATGTAGAAGCGGGTGTATTGGTCAATAGCAAACGCCCTATTTGTAAATGAACGGCTTGTTTCTGATCTTCATCAATCAATGCATAAGCGGCTTGCTGTACCCTATCGTGCAAAAACTTGAATTGGGATTGGGAAGCCGTTTCAAGATGTTTGTAGTTTTCATCTAAGGGTTGAATAAGCCCTTCGGCCAGGGCCGTGCTTAAGACTGCTAACGTCTCGTTTTTATCCTGCTCATCAATAATAGCCAATATCAGCAGATCAAACTGATTACCCATGCAAGCTGCCAATTGCAAGGCCTTTGAGGTTTTGGAAGGCAACTGCTCAATCTTGTTGGCCATCAATTCAACCACGTTGTCAGTGATATTTTGAGCTTTGATGTTTTCAAGATCCCACTGCCATTGATGTTGTTTAAAATCAAACTGCAATAAGGCCTTTTTATACAAGGTTTGTAAAAATTGATGGGTGAAAAAGGCATTGCCTTGCGTTTTCTGGTAAAGCAAGTTGCTGAGTGGTTGAGTCAATGCCCTTTTACACTTTAAGCTGTCTTGTAATAACTGGTTGATATCGCCCTCAAACAAATTGGCCAATTCAATGCGGTTAATGGTGACATCGGCTTTTTCCAGTTCAGAAAGCGCCATAATAAATGGATGACTGCTATCCACTTCATTATCACGATAAGCGCCAATAATTAAGAGGTGCTTCATTTCTTCATCAAGCATAATGGTTTTAAGTAAAGCCAATGAAGCCGAATCCACCCATTGCAAATCGTCAATAAACAGGATAAAGGGATGCTCCTTATCACATAAGGCTCTGACAAAGTTTAAGAAAAACATCTGAAAACGGTTTTGTGTTTCAGTAGGCCCCAGTTTTGGCACGCTGGGTTGTTTCCCAATGACTAATTCCAAATCAGGGATAACGTCAATGATGACTTGTCCGTTATTGCCCACCGCTTCCAAGATTTGAGTTTGCCACAAGCTCAATGTTGCCGCGCTTTCCTTCAGCAAATAACGACAAAAGGCGTTAAACGCTTGGCTAAGAGCGGAATAAGGCCTGTTTTTCTGGAATTGGTCAA
>CAYFOB010000195.1:0-281 GCA_964344525.1 uncultured Thiomargarita sp. | reverse complement strand
TATGGATTTCACGCACTAAAGCCGTTTTGCCAACGCCCGAATAGCCTGCCACTAACATCATTTCAAGCGCACCCTGACTAACACGTTCAAAGGCTTGCAATAAGGTTTCAATTTCCCTTTGACGCCCGTAAAGTTTTTGCGGAATGTGCAATTTCCCAGAAAAGTCGTTTTGCGCTATCTGAAACCTTTTAATGTGAGCCGTTTTCGTAAACTGAAAAAGGCACGCTTCTAAGAGGCTGTTTTGGAAAAAATGAAAAGTCTTTTTCAGAAAACGAGAAAGA
>CAYFOB010000194.1:6792-7445 GCA_964344525.1 uncultured Thiomargarita sp. | reverse complement strand
ACCCATGAAATTCTGGCATGTAAAAAATCACCACAGAAAAGAAGATTAAAAAGACAACAATACCAACAATATCCTTCACCGTATAATATGGATGAAATGGAATACCATCTAATGGAATGCCCGTCTCTGGATTTTTGTTTTTCTTAATCTCAATGCCATCAGGATTATTGGAACCCACCTCATGTAAAGCCATAATATGCACAACTGCCAATGCGAGCAAAATAATTGGCATCAAAACCACATGATAAGCAAAAAAACGATTTAAAGTGGTATCACCAATCACATAATCACCGCGCACCCAAATGGCTAAATCCTCACCAATATATGGAATCGCACCAAATAGGGAGATAATGACTTGTGCCCCCCAATAAGACATTTGCCCCCAAGGTAACAAATAACCTAAAAAGGACTCAGCCATTAAGCACAAATAAATTAACATTCCGATAATCCAGAGGAGTTCTCGTGGCTTTTTATAAGAGCCGTACATCAACGCTCTGAACATGTGCAGATAGACAAATAGAAAAAAGAACGAGGCGCCAACTGCGTGCATATAACGAATCAACCATCCATACTCAACATCACGCATGATATATTCAACGGAGCCAAAGGCTAAACCGGCATCAGGTTTATAATTGCCTGCCAAAAAAATACCT
>CAYFOB010000194.1:2246-6705 GCA_964344525.1 uncultured Thiomargarita sp. | reverse complement strand
ATTTGTAACACCAGCACCACCAAAGCCAATGAACCGAAGTAATACCAAACATTAAAATTTTTTGGTGCGTAATATTGTGCCAGATGTTCGTTCCACAATTTACTTAAGGGAAAACGGGCATCCACCCATTCCAAACTGGCTGTTAATACCTTATTCATTAAGCAGCTCCTTTCTGAGGAGCAACACCCACCACTATCCGGGTATCACTGAGATAAGTATGAGGGGGAATGACCAAATTGGTCGGCGCAGGCACGCCTTTATACACCCGCCCCGCCAGGTCAAAAAATGAGCCGTGACAAGGACAGAAAAAGCCGCCTTTCCAGTCACTACCCAAATCATGTGGATCGTCTTCTTTGACATAAGTCGGCGAACAACCCAAATGTGTACAAATACCTATAACCACCAAATATTCTGGCTTTATTGAGCGGATAGAATTTTTGGTATAATTTGGTTGATCGCTTTCATTTGAATCTTTATCACGCAACTTCTCCTCCAAACTTGGCAAATCGGCCAAACTTTTTTCTGTGCGCTTAACGACCCAAACTGGTTTACCGCGCCATTCCACAGTCAATTTCTGACCGTCTTCCATTTTACTGATATCGATTTCAACTGGCGCACCGGCAGCTTGAGTTCTGGCACTGGGTCGCAAAGAAGCCAAAAAAGGCCAGGCTGCAAATCCAACCCCCACGGTGCCAACAGCCGTTGTCGCCGCAAGCAAAAATCGGCGTTTCTCTTTATCGTCTATACCTTCGGTCATATATTTTATACCTTTGATACCCCAAGCCATAAACTTGGTTTTAGTCGCTCAGCTAAACAAACGTAGGCATTTTATAGACAACTATAGACATGTCTACATAATACCCCCCGTTCATGGCATTACAATCACCAATTTGATATGATATACGGTGTCTACCGAATAATCACCCCAATATTTGTGTTGCTATTAATGACAACATGACATAAAAATCGTGTAAAATCACTGCATGCTTTAAAAGTGTGTTAAGCACTTTTAAAGCCTAATGCTCCCACATAATACTTTTTTTATACCTTTTATACAACACCGTCAATGCGTAAAAAGAAAAAAACCTCTCAAAACCGTCCCATCGAAACTTTGCGAATTGAAGCCGCTAAGTTTTTAGCCGCTGGACATTATAAAGAAGCCATTGAAACTTATAAACGATTATTAAAAAAAGAACAGCGTGAGGAATGGCAAACGGCGTTGGCAAAAGCTTATCTGTTACGTGCTCAAGCATTAGCAGACAAAGGCATGTATAAAGAAGCAGCAGTGTTATGGGAAAATAGAGCCAATTTATGCCCTGATAAAAAATGTATTGAGCAATACCTCTCCTGGCTCATTCGAGCTGGTCGCTATGTGCGTGCAGCTCGTTTATCAGCAGAATCCACAACGCATCTATCAGAAGCTGCGACACGAGAATTGCATGCACAATTTGGCGCCATATTGCTTGCTGGATACACAGATTTGATGGTGGCTTTCCCTGAAGAATCCGCCCTTATTAAACAATATGCCCTCATTAAAAAAGCACTACAAGCATACACCCAAGGCGATAACGATAGCACCGAAAAATATCTCAAACAAATACCATTCCGTTCTCCATATAGGGATTTTCGCAGCATTATCAAGGCGCTGCTTATCATTGATAATGATCCAAATGGGGCCAATCAACTCTTAGAAAAAATACCGGCAGATTCACCCTATGTACATTTTGCACAATTGATACGGATGCTAGGATGGGATGGTGAATTCCTGTTGGAGGGTTTGTCTCAACTGGCTCATCACCAAAGACGCTTTATAGCCAATTTAAAGGGATGGGATAAAGATCAACTCAAAGTCATTTCCATGCTGCAAAGCGCCGTTAAACGAGATAGTAGCCCTAAAGGGCTTCTTGAAGTCGTTGCCACAAACCAGCAATCTTTAGGTGAGCATTACAGTCGTCAGTTTTGCAGCGCCCTATTACCAAGCTATTCGGCAGGTATGAAATATTATGAAAATCTGTTTGGATCACTTTCAACGTTTGAAAAAAATCGCATTTTAGCCCTTAGCCGTGAACGGCAGGGGCATTCTTTAAGAGCTGATAAATATTGGCAGGTTTGCATTGATGATCTCAAACGATCCGAAAATCAGGAAAATACCCTAAAAGCGGCCTTGATTTTGCGCCATATCGTGGAAAATGCTGAAAAACGTGGCGATGAGAATGGGATTGAGGTGCCAGAAAATTTGGAGGAAAGCCTGCGTCTTGATCCTGATGATAAAGCCACTTATCTTGGATTAGTTCAATGGTACAAACGCCAAAACGATAAAAGAACCTATCAAAAATGGGTCGATAGTGCTATTAAACATTTCCCTAAAGATAGTGAGGTTTTATTGGTAGCAATGGAAGCCGCAACCAGTAAAAACGCCTTTAAAAAGGCTGTGGGATTTGCTAAGACGCTGCTACAAGTGGACCCTATCAATGTCAAAGCGCGGCAAGTGGCACGATTTTCCCACATCTCCCATGCTCGCAAATTAATCAAGTTAGGTAAATATGAATTAGCCCGTAAAGAATTAAAACAAGCGGCACGCTTTGAAAAAACGAGCCAGCGTAGCGGTGTTGTTCAAATCAACCAAGGCTTGTTAGAGTTACAAGCAGAAGGATTTGTCAAGCCCAAAAGAGGAGGCAAAAAAAACGTTGAGCAGGATTCGCCACAGGCCCTAAAAAATCCACAAATCATTGATTTACTTGAAGAAGGTGTACAATTAGCAGGCGGTGGTATTAGAGGACACTTTCGCTTGATAGTGGAAAGCATGAGTCAAAACCTTGAACCTACTCATATCCGACCATTGGTGTTCCAGCTTGATAGACGCTATTCACCCAACCAACATGAAATATTAGAGCTGATCAATTTTATCAATGCCTATTCTGAGCAAGGTATCACTTTTCTTGCCAAAGCATTGGATCTACTCAAAGGCCTATTTAAAAAGGTAACGAAACTTGATTTTTCTCAAGCAGAAATGCTCAGCTTGTGTCAATGTTTAAAAAAGGTGGAACATTATGGACTACTCAAACAATTTGCGGATATAGCCCTCAAACATTGGGCAGATTTTCCCCCCTTTGTTTATTATCAAATTTATGGCAAAGCTAAAGGAAAAGTCCATCAGATTTCTATGATAGATTTTGAGCGTCTTCAGGAGGCTGTGGATGAAGCCGAGCGTCAAAATGATAAGCGTACATCAGTGATGATTATGGGCTTATTAAATCAGATTGGGGGCCCACCGTCGTTTATCTTTGACAATTTTGAGGATGATCTAGAAGCCTTAGAAAATTTAGATGACATGAATCCAGAGGAACTGATAAAAATTCTCAAACGTTTAAAAGACATAGGTATAGAGATACCTGGATTGGACATTCCTCATTTACCACCGAAAAGAAAACGATGAAAACGCCTTTTGATATTCTTTGCATCTCTATTGATGCAACTGATGAACTGATAAAAAAAGCTTATTTGCAAAAAGTGCGGCAATATCCGCCAGAGCGGGCACCTGAGCAATTTCGACACATTCGTGCCGCTTTTGAGGCGATTAAAACCCGAGACCAACGTTTAAAATACCAACTTTTTCACCATGAGCCACCTAGCCTAGGGGCCTTGTTGGAACGCGCTTTGCGTATAACTCAACCACAACGCCCCACAGAGGCGTTATTTGCTCAGGCATTAGCAGAAAGCCTAAATTTGCCACCTAAGTAAATCGTTGTCTAGTCCAAGCTAAAGCTTGGACTCCATTATTAAGCAATTTATATCAACTATAATTATGTACTATGGACGAGTCCACCAAAGACAAATTGATAGAACAGTTTCGCGCTTATTTAGAAACAAGCCAAATAGATAACAGTAACGAAACGCCTCAAACGGATTTGTTTTCCTTGTTCACAGAATTGGCAGCGTTACGTAATGAAGTCAAATTGGAATCGCGCCAAGTAAAGGTTGCTTTGGATATGTTTAGGGAAACCTTTGATACCGTGCAATCCACTCATGCCCAATTGAACAAGGAATTTGAGCATTGTCGCCTGGAACAATACAACCAAAAGCGTGAGATGATGCGAAATCTATTGCTGGCATTTTTGGATGTCTATGATCGTTTAGAGGCTGGAATGACAGCCCTTAATAATTATACGCCATCATTATTAAATTTTTTTTGCAAACGAGAAACGCGCCTTATTTTGGGATTGCAAGAAGGGCAAGCCATAACGCTACGACGAATGCTTCAATTGTTAGCCCGTTATCGGGTACACCCTTTGGAGGCGCTAAACAAACCACTTGATCCCCATTGTATGCGGGCAGTTGAGGTTGAGTTTCAACCGCGGTTAAAAAATGGAATAGTCACGAGCGAGTTACGCAAGGGCTTTATGTGGGAAGACGAGGTACTTCGCCCTGCTGAAGTTAAAGTTAATAAAAGATAGCAATA
>CAYFOB010000194.1:0-2236 GCA_964344525.1 uncultured Thiomargarita sp. | reverse complement strand
CGCTGGTTACAAAATACTCCCATCTTTTGTGGGGATTGGCGAAAATGATGAAGTGTTGGTCGGTGAACCTGCTAAAAACCAGTATGTGCTATATCCAGAACGCACCATTAAATCCATTAAACGCCAAATGGGAGAAGAAACTAAGGTAGAAATGGCTGGGCAAGCCTATACACCGCAAGAAATTTCCGCCATTATCCTTAAACATCTTAAGGGCATTGCTGAAGGCTATTTAAAGCAACCTGTAGAAAAAGCAGTTATTACTGTTCCTGCCTATTTTTCCGACGCGCAACGTCAAGCCACCCGCGAAGCCGGTGAGATTGCTGGCTTGGAAGTGGTGAGGATGATTAATGAACCGACTGCTGCTGCGCTGTCTTATGAGGCGGATCAAAAAGCACACAAGCGCATTTTGGTGTACGATTTGGGGGGGGGTACTTTTGATGTTTCTGTCGTTAGCATTGAAGACGATGTGGTGGAAGTAATTGCCAGTCATGGTAATAACAAATTGGGCGGTGATGATTTCGACCAAAAAATTATTGATCACATTGTTGAATATATCAATGAAAACTCAGACATCGATATCCAGGCGTCGCGTCAAGCCATGGCGCGTATTAATCGCGCTGCGGAGAGCGCAAAAAGGTCGTTGTCTGATCAACCCTTTGTGGTTATTGAAGAAGAATATTTAGATGAGGATGATGGGGCACCCGTTCATCTGTCGCTGGAATTGGCTCGACATGAATACGAGGAAATGATCACAGATTATATCGACGAAACCTTGGAAGCTGTACACATTGCCCTCAATAGCGCCAATCTCACCGCCTCTGATATTGACGAAATATTACTGGTTGGTGGTAGTACTCGCACCCCGGTTGTTAGTGAACGCTTGAAAGAAGAATTTCGCCTACAACCCCATATTGAGGTAGATCCTGATTTATGCGTTGCCACTGGGGCAGCGATTCAAGCCGCAATGATTGCCGGTGTGGAGGTATCGGCTTCGGCTGTTTTAGTCGATATTACGCCCTATACTTACGGTACCAGTGCCATCGGTGAGCTTGAGGGAGAATTTTACCCCTATAAATATGTGCCTATTATTCACAAAAATAGCTCTCTTCCCTTGGTTAAAACAGAGGTGTTTTACACGATGAGGGACAAGCAAGAAGCCGTGGAAGTGAAAATTTATCAGGGCGAAGATCCCGATGCTTTAAATAATATCCAAATTGGTGAATTTATGGTGGAGGGCTTAAGTCAAGTTCCACAAGGCAACCCTATTTTACTCAAATTGGAGCTGGACTTAAATGGTATTTTAGATGTATCAGCCATGGAAAAAAACACCGGCTTAGAAAAATCTATTGTCATTGATAATGCGATCTCACGATTTGAGGAAGCAGAAATGGCTGCTGCTAAAGATCGTCTCAAGAAAATCTTTGGCGAAAATAGCGAGGGGGTTAGGATTACTGATCAAGAAGCTGACACTCACCATGCGATTGTCCAAGCGCGTGCGTTGGTAGAAAAGGCAGAGCGCATGTTAGATAATGCATCTCCAGAAGATAAAGAAGATATGGTCAATGTGATTGAAATGATCAATGATGCGATCACCAAAGAAGATTTGACAGCGTTAAAAGAACCAATGGATCAACTTTCTGACATTCTTTACTATCTGGAGTCGTGATGGAACGTTGTTTGATATGCAAAGCGCGCCTAAAAGCAAATACGCCTATCTGCCCCCGTTGCGGTACTGATTTGTCAAAACCGTTAAGTATTGAAAAAGAGGCAAAAACCTTTTTTTATCAAGCAGTTAAGCTACTTGGTGAGGGTCATTTGAGCGATGCAATACGAGCGGTGGAACATTCCCTTGACTTAAAAAGCGATCCACTGGCACTGACGGTGCGCGCATTTATACAACACAAAAAAACGCTTGATATGCAAGAATCGCTCAATTGATATTGGGATCCAAGATTTAATTTTGAACTGTGATTTTTATGATTGATTTGAGGAAAAAATCCGCATTAGCCCCCTCCATAATAATCATCTCAATCACATAAATCACAGTTCAAATTATTTAGGAACTAGTCTATTTATTAGGATGTCGATATGCAAGCGCTTTGGCTAGAAAATAACCAGTTAAGCTATAGGGATAATGTGCCCATTCCTAAACCGCTTCACGGTGAAGCCCTTGTGCGTGTTCGCTTAGCCGGGATTTGTGCGACAGATTTGGAATTAATAAGAGGATATTATCCCT
>CAYFOB010000193.1:0-7474 GCA_964344525.1 uncultured Thiomargarita sp. | reverse complement strand
TGTCCCTAAATAATCTGAACTGTGATTTATGTGATTGATCTGATTATTATGAGGGGGCTGATGCTTATTTTTTCATCACCTTTCATCACAAAAATCATAAAAATCACAGTTCAAAATTATTTAGGGACAAGTCTATTAAACATCGCACCCTATCAAATAACTGCATTGTATTGAATGAAGACAGACATGTCTACACATTCTTTTTTATAATTACAATAAATAAAAAATTATTGCGCCTGACGAAGAATTTTCCGCGTTTCCATCAAAATTTTGCCCAACATATTTTTACCACTGCCATCCCTACCACAACCCCAATAATAATCCATGGGGGCATTTTCAACTAATTTTTCATGGCCTGTGTCTAATAACTTTTTTTTCAAATCATCATGGGCATTAAATTTTGCCATCACGGCTGCCCTCATAATATCATCCTTGACCTTTTCCCAATCTGTACGTAATGGAACAGAGCGAGTACGACCAAGTTGTTTGGCTTTGCCAGGCGTGGGCGCAGTACGAATACGTTCTTCCAATGGCTGTCCTGAAAATTTTTGGGCCTGAAAGTAGTGTTCTACTGTTGGCCAATATTTATCCTTAAGAGCAAAACCATGTTTGGAAAAATTGGAAAATTCAAAATATTCATCATTACTTGAATAGAAATAGATGCTCATGTTATCATATTATATTAAAAAAAAAATTGTATCAAAAAAACTATGTTAAAATATAAAAACAGTTTATGGACGAAAAAACGAAAAATCAAGATCAGCAAATTTTTAAGCTATGTCCTACGACATAAACCTCAATCCATTGGTTTAGCACTAGAGAAAAATAAGAATCTTAAGGAAAAATGCTTGAGGAGATCATTTGTCAAATTTTACACCCAGGGCACCCGCAATCACATTCAGTGGAATTTGTGCGCCTTCAAAATCATATTTATCCAAACAGGCTTCTAATTGCTTTAAATCTTCGGCAAATCTCACCTCAGTTAACTGAGTTTTGAGGGAATTTAGGACATTTTCAACCTTGATACTCTGCTTTCTGATGAGCGCGGCTAATTCAATCAATAAGGGAGTTAGTACTGAAATATCCAAGGGGGTTGTGCTTATTTCCTCCGTCTCTGCCCCTAAATTTTGAATAGATTTTAATACTTGTAATAAGGCTTTTTCAAAATTGTCCATCAAAATATCATCCCAACACGCTTGCCTTAAGGCGATATCTAACTCATACGTGGCTTTGTGTAACTGATTCGCCGACAAATTGCCTGCCAGGCCTTTGAGGGTGTGGTTTAAATTAATGGCGGTTTCTAAATCTTTTTTGTCCAGTGCAGCTCGAAGTAAGAGTGCCGCATTTTGGTAGTCCCTGTAAAATTCTTTTAGCAACTTTTTGAAAAGTTTGCGGTTACCTCCTAGCCGTCTCAGGGCGGAATCAATCTCAAAGCCGGGCAAAACTTCATACCATGTTTCATCGGCACCCGTCGTGCTGGGAAGGGGGACAATTCTCTCTTTTGGTTTAATCCATTTTCCTAGCACAATAAATAATTGATCCACATCAATGGGTTTAACGATATAATCATTCATTCCCACCGCGAGGCATTTTTTTCTATCATCGCTCATAGCGTATGCTGTCATAGCAATAATGGGCAATTTACTATATCGCGGATTTTTTCTGATTAACTGGGTGGCTTCATAACCGTCCATTTTCGGCATTTGCACGTCCATAAGTACCGCATCAAAGTCGGCATTAGCCACAGTGGTCACCGCTTCTTTACCATTGTTGGCAATTTCTACAACTATACCTTTATTTTCCATGATCTCCCGTGCCAGTTGCTGATTAATGGCATTGTCTTCGACCAATAAAATTCGTGCCCCTTGGAGGCTCCCTATGATCTCTGCGGTTCGGGCAAAGTGGTCATCTTTTTTCACTGCTATTGCTACATTTAGGACTTTAACATCCTGCAAGGTTATTTTAAAAACGCTCCCTATACCAACTTGACTCTGGATGGAAATATGACCATTCATCATATCAACGAATTGTTTAGTAATAGCCAAACCCAGCCCCGTACCACCATACTTTTTTGTGCTTTGACCCGCCATTTGTTGGAAAGCCTCAAAAATCTTGTTTTGCTGGTTTTTAGGAATACCGATACCCGTATCAGCTACTGTAAAGATTAAATCAACAATGTCATTATCTTTCTTACTGCAACGAACGCTGAGTTTTATATAACCCTGTTCGGTAAACTTGACGGCGTTACCTATCAAATTGAGTAGTATTTGCCGTAAGCGGTTTCCATCTAGTTCCAGCGTGGGTGGCAATGTTTCATCAAGTTCCAGCTTGAATTCTAGCCCTTTATCAGCCATTGTAAGAGCGAACATTTTTTTTAATTCAGAAAAAATAATTCTAGGATCAATCATTTCCAAATGAATCTTGAATTGCCCTGCTTCAATTTGGGAAAAGTCTAGCGCTTGGTTGATAAGCGTCAGCAAGTGCTGACCACTGTGCTTGATAATATTCAAGTGGTCCAGTTGTTTTGATGACAGGTTTTGAGCCAGCAGTTGTGAAAAACCAAGAATGGCATTCAATGGGGTACGTAATTCGTGGCTCATGTTAGCAAGGAAGGTACTTTTGGCTTGGTTAGCGTTTTCTGCAGCCTTTTTGGCTTGTTGCAATTCTGCTTCGATTTTTTTTCGTTCGGTAATATCCGGAGAAATAGCACCCGTTGCAAATGCTTTACCATCTTTGTCATATATTGGGAACTTCACAGTCAGATGAGTATGCAAAACGCCATCTCTATGAGAGATTTGTTCTTCTGATTCAACTGGACCATCAATGGCTGCCTGATCATTTTTCCATAATTCATGGGCAATGTCTTTGTGAAAGAGATCGAATATATTTTTTCCAACGAATTCTTCTGGCCCCTCAATATCTTCAAACTTCTTATTTGCTAAGATCACATTACCTTTAAGGTCTTTTGCAGAAATAAGTAAAGGGGCATTATCCATAATAGATTGTATAAGGCTCTCCTTTTCTTCTAGCTTTTCCTCTACCTGCTTTAGCAAAGTTTCATTGAGCTTTTGACTTTCGCGCAGTGTTTCTTCCACCAGCTTGCGCTCAGTAATTTCTTGTTGGAGCTGAAGATTCTTCTCATTGATTTCTTTGTGCGTCTTCCATAGTGCCAGGTGTGTTGCAACCCGTGCCAACACCTCGCCTAATTCAAACGGCTTGGTAATATAATCGACTCCGCCCACTTCAAAAGCTTTGATCTTGTCCATAGGATTAATTCCAGCACTGATAAATATCACTGGAATATCCCGTGTACTTTCAGAGTTTTTTAACCGGCGACAAACCTCATAACCGTTGAGACCAGGCATTTTGATGTCTAATAGAATTAGTGCAGGTTGCTTAGCTTTCACGCTACGCAAAGCGAGTTCACCATCGTTGGCTGGCCGTACTATGTATCCGCTATCTTTCAGATTCTCTATTAAAAATTTCAAATTGGCCATGTTATCCTCAACAACCAAAATATCCCCGTGAGGTGTTTTGCTCATTTTGATTCCTCCACAGCTAACTTATCTAAAACGTCAAGCACCTCTTTGTACTGTAAATTTTCCACCATGCTGCGCAAATATTCGCCTAATTCGTGATCGTGATCACTTATCATCCCGGCTACTTTTAGGGATTGCTGATTATCCAACAGCACGGCGGCTTCCTCCAATTGTTCTAACAAATCATGAGGCACATTCTTCAATTTTGCTATATCCACTTTTTCTTCTTTGCTTTCAGAAACAGGCCTCTGTTCATCAGTATACAAAAACTGCACACCTAAATAGTTCTCCAAAACGTCAAATATCTCACTATTCCGGAAAGGTTTCCTGATAAAATCATCGCAACCCGCCTCAAGAATCTTGATACGCTCTTCTTCCAGAGCATGTGCCGTCAGAGCAATGATTTTGGTATTAGCACAGTTTTGTTTTATAAGTTGAGTCGCTTCCAGCCCGTTCATGACAGGCAGGCGGATGTCCATCAGGATCAGGTGAGGACTCCATTGTTTGGATAACGCCACTGCTTCTTGTCCATTAACCGCTTCGCGAACATCAAAGCCCAATGGTTCAAGTAACTGACACAGGAGGCGCCGGTTCTCAAGCTGATCTTCTGTAATGAGGAGACGATATTGTTGTTGATTTTCTGCCAAGCCAGTAATGCGTCGGTGTGTTAAGTTTTTATATCGAAAGCGTACATTCAAATGTTTCGACAACGCTTTGAATATATCAGTATCACGGTAGGGTTTCCGTATAAAATCATCGCAGCCCGCCTCAAGAATCTCAAGACGCTCTTCTTCCAGAGCATGTGCTGTCAGTGCAACGATTTTAGTACCATCTTGGGTTTTCTTGATGTGCCGAGTCGCCTCCAATCCATTCATAACTGGCATACGGATATCCATCCAGATCAGATGAGGATGCCACTGTTCAAATAACGCTATCGCTTCTTTGCCATTAATGGCTTCGCGAAGTTCAAACCCCAACGGCTCAAGAAGTTGGCGCAAAAGCATGCGATTTTCTAGCTTATCTTCAGTAATCAGTAAACGATAGCGTTTTTGTCCTTCTGCTAATCCTATAACATTACTGTGATTAGTGGGATTGTCGTTGCTTGAAACGGCGATCTGCACGGGAAGTTCAAAGTAAAATACAGAGCCCGTTCCTAGTTCACTAGTCACGCCGATTTTTCCGCCCATGAGTTCGACAAACTGCTTGCATATAGCCAATCCTAATCCTGTTCCAGCTTCAGTTAGCGGCTGATCACCAACTTGCTCAAAAGCGGAAAAAATAATCTTCCTATTTTCCTTGCCAATGCCGATACCGGTATCCTCCACCTCAAATCTTAATAGTGCCTGTTGCGGCGACTCCTGCTTTGTGACTTTTACCCTGAGACTAATTGAACCGCTATTTGTATATTTGATGGCATTTGCGATCAAATTAATAAGCACCTGGCGTAGTTTGCCAGCGTCAATTGTGATGTCTCTGGGTATATCAGGGGATATCTTTACAACAAGGCTTAACCCTTTCTTCTCTACTCTCATAGACATTAATGATTCAATCTCATCTATGAGTTGGTAAAGATTGATAGTACTTTCTTCCTTCACCATATGCCCTGCTTCGATCTTGGAGATATCCAGCACGTTGTTAATCAAATTTAAAAGGTGTTCGCCACTGTTGGAAATAATGTTCAAATTTTCCATCTGCGCCTCAGTCGTCTCAGGGCTTTTTCTCATTAGCTGGGAGAATCCAAGGATTGCATTGAGCGGTGTGCGCAACTCATGGCTCATGTTAGCCAGGAATACACTTTTTGCTTTGTTTGCCGCTTCCGCCAATTCTTTGGCCTCTGTTGCATGCTTTCTGGCACTATGCATCGCTCCACTCATAAGGGAAATCAAGGTACCGTTTACAAAAAAGACGATCATGCCTAACCAATCACCCGAATCATCAATGAAAGGTTGACCAGTAGGACTCCAGACTAAAACAGCAACGACTGAAAGCACCGTCGCAAACAACCCGATGGAAAATCCCCCGTAGAGAGCGGCTGCCATAACGGCAGGATAAAACGTTACCCAGGGAATGCGTAATTCGAGAGCACTCAGTGGCCAGATACGCAAGCCAACAGCTACAGTGATGAGTGCAATAGCAACCAATATACGTAGCCACATAAAATTTTCGCTCATGTTGGTAAAGAGGTGAAATTAGGGTCATAGCAGTGGTAAAGCATTTTAACATGAAAAAAATTACTATTGACAACTAACCTGAACATAGTAGAATGGACGCTGTTCTTTAACAAATGGTGGCAAACCCCGTATCTCCCTGGCAAGTTGAACGCGGGGTTTACCATGACAACCACATAGGAGATCGTCATGATAGACGATGATATCTAAATTGCGTCTAAAACGCAAATAATTGATTTAGTGTTGACAAAACAATTTTTGCCAGAGGCTCAAAACATGAACATCAATTTAGCTGGACGAATACAAAATACCCATCTACCTTACCAAAGTGCTCTATTTCCACTATTAGAAGCGATTATTAATGCCATCCACGCCATAGAAGAATTGGGTACTCATCACGGTCGTATCGATATCTACCTAGAAAGGGATGAAACGCAGCTCTCTTTTGAAGAGACTCCGATTGCGCCGATAATGAATATTGTCATTGAAGATAATGGGATCGGTTTTACAGCAGACAATTTGAAATCCTTTCAAACCTCCGACTCAAGCTTTAAAAGAGCGAAAGGCGCAAAAGGAATTGGTCGATTTCTGTGGTTAAAAGCATTTAAAAATATCCAGATTGAAAGTCAATTTCAAGAACAGGGGCATTATTTTGCGCGGCGTTTTGATTTCGTCTTGAGCGAAAATGGCATTGAAAATATGCAGCTCAAAGAAATCTAAAAAAACGAGCCCAAAACCAGAATCAAACTCAAACAATTTAAAGAAAAATATCAAGCGCACTTTCCGAAAAGCATAGATCTCGTCGCGCTGCGGATCATCGAACATTATTTGATTTATTTCATTTCTGAGACGTGCCCGCTGATTACGATTCATGATAGTGATAACAATCAGACTCTCATTTTGAATGAACTCTATAAAAAAGGCATTATGGACAAAATTCAGCAAACAAAACAGCAGCGCATTGAAAGTTATATTAAAAATACTGCGCCCCAATATCGACCTTTGCTCAAGTATCAGGCAACAAGTTTGCAAGAAATTCCGTTAAAATCGTTGGATGACGGTTCGATTGATATTGAACTTTATAAGCTATCTGCCAAAATTGAGTTAGAACTCAAAGAAAAAGGGCATAAATTCTTGAGTAGCCCATTGACGGACATTAAAGATTTAGCGAGCTATAAAGCCGAATATAATAAATATATTGAGCAAGAAAATGATCTGGGTAAAGCAAAGTTGGCTCAATATATTGCTCATAGAAAGATTATTTTGACTTTACTTAGCAATAGCCTTGAACGCGGAGAGGATGGTAAATACAGTTTAGAAGAAAGTGTTCATGGATTGATTTTTCCTTTGAGGCAGACATCTGATGACATTGATTATGAAAAGCATAATCTTTGGATTATTGATGAAAAGTTGGCGTATCACAAATATTTAGCCTCTGATTTACCTCTCAATCAGCTAGGCTTGGTTGAGCTTGACAGCTTAGAAAGACCTGATCTCATTATCTTCGACTCACATTTTGCACTGGTTGACGATTCAACCCCCTTTTCATCGGTCGTCATTGTGGAATTTAAACGCCCTTTAAGGAAAAACTATCCTAAAGATGAAAACCCAATCGAGCAAGTTTGTGGGTATATCGAAAAAATTCAGGGAGGCTCTGTCACAAATAAAGCGGGGCGACCAATACCTGTGAACAGCAATACGCCGTTTTATTGTTATACTTTGAACGTTCAAGTTTTCTGAATTATTTACTGGTGTTACGCATCCTCG
>CAYFOB010000192.1:0-7497 GCA_964344525.1 uncultured Thiomargarita sp. | reverse complement strand
AGCCTCAGAAATAGCCAATGTGATTGGTCTAAGCTTGGAAAAAGTGAAAACACTTGTCAATCAATAGCTGCATTTTTTCCTCTGCCTTTGCAAAACTCAGATAAATGTCAAAAAGTGAAGTTAATCAATCTGGTAGGAGAAATATAATGAAAGTAGCGCCCTTACGTTATGATGTGATCTTCAAAAAGGCTTTTAGTGATCCCGTCCTATTTAAAGGACTGGTTAAAGACTTTGTCCACATCGACAATCTTGAAATTGACGAAGTGGAAAATGACAAAGCCTTTTATCCCACCGTGGGAAAAGTCAATTTCAAATTTGATCTGTTTGCCGAAGATAATAAAAATCGGATCATTATTGAAATGCAACATGCCCACTACTCAGACACTTATGCTCGATTTTTGTACTACCAATGCTGCGCGATGGTAGAAGCTGTTGCAAGTTCTAAAAATTACAACTTTCCCGTCACGGTAATCACCTTGGTTTTTTTCTCAAATAAACGTACACCGAGCAGTGATGGTGGCATTTTAGAGGTGGACTTCCAGGCGAGAGACATATCCAATGGGAAAGTGATTGAAAAAGTGTTTGGAAATCGCCAACACAAGTTAATATTCGTTTTCATTGATGATTATGTTTACTCATCAGACGAATGTGCAGAATGGATGCGTGCTTTTGGTGACACTTTGGACAGTGAAATTTGTCCAGAAGATTATGAAAATCCACTCATTGAAAAAATGTCTGAAAGAATCAAGGAAGATAACATTACGCCTGATGAACGCGCAAAAATGAAGGAAGAGGATAACCAAGAAGAAGCGCAAATGGAAGCGCGAAAAGAGGGCATCAAAGAAGGCATGGAAAAAGGCCGTGAAAAGGGTCGTGAAGAAGGTCGTGAAGAAGGTCGTGAAGAAGGTTTAGAAGAAGCCGCCCGTAAGCTATTAGCCGCCGGAAGTTTGTCAGCCTCAGAAATAGCCAATGTGATTGGTCTAAGCTTGGAAAAAGTGAAAACACTTTCGGCTAAGTCACTGTTGCTTCGCTAAGCTTGGAACGAAAATAATACTACAAGGATTACAAATCAAAACCGATCTTTGAGCTGTGGTTTATCCTTTTTTAAAAGTAATCCTTGTAGTTATTAAGGTTTTAATCCCCAAACAGCAAAAACAAAGCATCCAATTTTTCTCTCACTTCCCCATCCAACTCATCAGGTTTCGACAAGAGAGCCAGTTCATAATAATGACTTTTGCTCATTAGCGAAACGGGTTGTTTCAGTGTTTGAAAATATTTACGAAAAATTTTGTCTAAAAAATCATCACTCATTTTGGTATCAATCCACCAACTTTCTGTCTTATCCTTTTTGGCAATTGGTGGCATATAATCATTGATCAATTCTCTCATGACAGAAAGCGTATTAACATATCTTTCTACCACTTCAGGAATAGGCAAATAATTTTCAATTTCTCGCCGCTGCCACATCATTTCTTGTAAATCCGTTGATTGCAGTTTGCGAGTGAGACGATCATAAAGGGCAACTCCTTTTAAATCAGGTACTGCTTCTTTTAAACCATAAAAATGATTGCGTGCATCGAGGGGATTGTTAGCGACATATTTAACAAAGGGGTTATCTATTAAATAGGGCAACACAGGGTGATTTAATACTGTTGCCCACGCTTTTAACATCAAAAAGTCGGTTGAACCTTCTAAATAAAGAATCCGTTTTTTCTGAGCTGCCAATAAATATTGATCAAATCCAATTGTTGTTAATGCTTTGATGATTTGCTTTTGATTATTGACGATGTGAGGTGTCCCCAAAAAAGCAATAATTTTGTCCCTGCTGGCGACTTCGTTTAAAATCGCTTCGGAATGCGTTGCAATAATGAGCTGTGATTGTTGATTTCGGAGTAAAGTATTGAGACGATTATAAATATCTTTTTGCCGCAAGATTTCTAAATGAGCATCTGGTTCATCAACTAACAATATCGTATTTTTCTGAAAAAAAACATAAGAAAAAATTAACAAAATTTGTTGAAAACCACGCCCAGTATTCGCTAAATCCATACTTTCTTTTTGGTTAAAATCTCGATAGTTCACAATCAGCCGTCCAGTCAACGCATTAAATTCAGGCGGATCAATTTCTACTTGAAATAAATCTTGGATAAGTTGCGCCAACTCTTGCCACCGATTTTGTTCATAAACCAGCCAACATAAATTACGCAAAACCTCAGCCGTGCGCCCTTCCCCAATTCTTGTTCGTATTGAACCGATTGATAATTTATCCTCAAGAGTCGCCAATCCCGACAAGGGGGGTAAAAAACCAATTTGCTCTAACAATCCATTTTGAAAAATCTCCAAAAGTGCATCACTTTCAGACATCAGATGACAATTAATAGATTCAGGGTTGGCATAACTAAATTGAAATCCAAGGCGCCAGTTTTTACCCTGCGAAAAACCTGTCGCCAAAATTTCCATCACCTGATTTTCAACTTTCAAATCTTTCCATAACTGCTTCACAGAAGGTACAGGTGCCGCGTAAAAATCGTATCTATTGATCGTTGTAAAAGCCGCGTTTCTATTTTCAGCCCATTTACGCAACCCTAATTCCCACAAACTGATGGCTTGTAAAGCTGAGGTTTTACCAGAATTATTAGGACCCACAAAAATCACTGAGTGGTCAAGTTCAAATTCTGCAAATTCCAATTTTTTGAAGTTTTTGATGGTGAGCTTAGTGAGCATATTTTTATTCCTTATCTGCGTATAATACCAAACAGTTTTAAAAAAGGATAAATCCCAGTTTAAAGGATTGGTTTATCCCTTCTTAAAAGTAATCCTTGTAGTTGGTTTACCTATTAGCTGATGTTACACAATCTTTAGTGCGTAACATCAATGGCTGATCCTACATCTGCTTAATTAATGACAACGGATAACGATTCCCTGCCAAATAATCATCTATGCAACGCAACAACATCGGACTACGAGAATTTGGAAGAGCAGCCACTTCATCGCGTGTCAACCACACAGTACGTAAAATGCCAATTTCCAAAGTGCGATAAGGCTCGTGGCTATGATGCTGTCCACAAAAACAGACTCGCAAATAAGTCACCTGATTAGTGGGGCTGGTGTATTGGTAAATACCAACAATCGCTTGAGGCTCAAAATGCCAAGCGGACTCTTCCAAGGTTTCACGAGCAGCCGCTTCAGCCAACGATTCCCCTTGATCCCAATGTCCAGCAGGTTGATTAACAACAACTAACCCATCAGATTCTTCTTCAACCAATAAAAAACGACGTTCTGATTCAATGATAGCAGCAACTGTAATATGAGGTGTCCAATCCATAGTTTTCAAGAAAAATTAAATTAATAAAAAAAACAAAAACGCCAACAACTCAAACAAAGTAATAACAATCAACATATAAGCAATCCGCCGTCCTGAGGGTTTCATCGGCTGCCAAACACGGCGCATGTACCAACGAAAAGGAGGAAACCAACGCCAACGTTGCCAATTGTGTAAATAACGATACAACTCTCTACCCCACTGTTCGAGGCTATGATCAACTTCTGGCAAACGTTGTGTACGCTCTGCCTCAGGCAAACCACTATAATCATCAATAAGAACAAGGGCATTAGGCTCTATTCTAATAAATGTGGCAGATTTTAATCCTTCGGCATAGCTGATTTTAAAACCCTCATTCGTTTCTTCTCGATGGAGCTCTGTGGCGATTTCCAAACCATTACTCAGGTTATTAACCTGTAGAAAATAATGATTAGGATTTATTGATCGCCAAGTGACAAATTCCAACATGGGATTGATGCGATACAAACGCTCTAAATCGCGGCAAAAATCACGCAAAGTTTCTCCAGAAAAAGGCGCGGCTACGCGCACCCATGCAGCATCTTCGCTAGGAAGTGGTTTCGTTCGCATTGTTGGGGATAATAAGCAAAGGAATAGATAAGGCGCGTAGCAATGTTTCACAATGCATACGCGATTTGAGCCCTTCTTTATTCTTGGGGCGAGGAGAACCTATCACCACCAAATCAAAGTGGGCAGAATCAGCAACCTTGAGCAAACATTCGGCGGGCTTGCCTAACATAAATTCATAACTGTAAGCAATATTTCGCGCTTCAGCAGTCGCGCTGACACGATTCACATTTTGTTGGATTTCTTTTTCCAACTCCCCTTCCAAATACTTTCCATAACGAATTTGGGTGACGGCATTATTCAGCCAATCATCCCCCAACATGCCTTTCCAAAAATCGGGGACAACAATCAAATGATGTAAGGCGGTGTCTGAGTGACACAAATTAAAAGCCGCAATTTCAGCCTCGCAAGCCCCAGGAGTGCCATGACTGGCTAACAGGATGTGTGTGTAATGCATATAGCCCCTCTCTCATCAAGAGCCTGTTCATTCATAACTACAAGGATTACTTTTAATAAAGGATAAGTCAAAATCTAATCAGAATGAACAAGCTCTAAGAGTCGCTTGGGGTTCAAGCCCCTAATCAACCAAAAGATAGACTCCCAAAGCAATCAACAAAGACAACACTAACGCCATCCAATCCTCATGCCGATCACTTTTAAAAATAGTCAAAGCAGAACCTCGATGAAATTTAGGTTTTTCTTCTTCAGACATTGTAAAAGGCTCCTAAATCGTTTCATGCACAAATAACCAAACAACAATAAGGGACAAAACCGCCTTAATAGTCCCCACCACACCACCGATTACCAACGGCTGTCCACCGGCTTGTTTGATTGAGGCAAAAGTAATTTGCATACCTAAGCCCACCAAACCAAATGCAAATAACCAGGTGATAAATTGACGGAATTTATTGATTTTATTTGCAGTATGGCGAACAGCTTTATGTGCCTCCTTCAAAACACCATTACCCTCCTTGGAAAAAATCTTGGCATTAACCAAACCACGCAAAGTATCATCATCCTCAATGGACATCACCTTTTTGTGTTCAATCAAACGCGCCACTGCTGCCTTACGCGCCTTTCGTTGCAATTTATGTTGCTCGTTTTTCAACAGGATCACTTGCTCTTCTGTCAAAAGTTTTTCCGTTGGGATATTGTTATCAAAATATTTACCCTTGTAATGATTGGCAGGAGAAAAAATGCCCGTAGAAGACAAGGCAAACATCAAAAGAAAACCCACAACGAAAATAGGAAATTTTTCAAAAGCCACCCTAACCACATTAACACCGGGCGCACTTTCCTCGCGCTTAACATACCAGATTGCCAGCCACACCACGATAATAGGTAGCACCAACACACGAGTAATATTAAAAATTTCTGCCACCTTTAAGGTTTCAATGCCATCAGGCTGGTAAGCGAGCGCTGCCCCAGCCACTTGCGCCGAATTGAGAATGCCAGTACCTGCCCAAGCCCCAAATTGAACATGCCCCAAATCCAATAAATGACCAATGACAGGGAACAAAAACATGCAACCCACACCCCAAAGCAAAATTGTACCAATGGTATAAGCGATTTCCACCGATTTCGCTTGCACCACTGGCGCGGCAGCAACCGAAGCCGAGACACCACACACCCCCATACCAGCCGATAACACGCCTCCCATCGAATTAGGAATATTGCGCCGCGCACCCATCCATAACACGAGCCCCACCGAGCCTAAAACAAAAAATCCCACCATCACAATAGACAGAGAACCCAATTGTTGCAACTCAGCCAAGCTGTACAATGTGCCAAGTAAAACCACACCCGTTTTTAGTCCTAAACGGGACAAGCGCACCCCATTTTCTGCCCAATTGGGCACTTTAAAAAAATTGACCACGATAATGCCAGTCAAAATACCCAACACAATATAATTAAGACCCAGCACCTCATGCAAATATTTTGCGCCCATCACCGGCCCCAAAGATTGGCTCCATACTGCGACCAAAGGCGCCACAAACCAGCGAATAAGCATCACTATAAATAAAATAAATGTTGCACCTGCAACAGTGGACAAATAATAGTCCAAATTACCTTCTTTATGTTCACCAAAGAGATGCCACAATCCGACAACGGTGGCAATACCGCCAAAAATATAGGACAAACTGATTATTTCGCCCAGATGTTTTGCAATATGCAAATAACTGATCACACCATCCATCAAGCCAAAATCAGTTAATGCCCCCAAAGCTAACATCAAAATACCCATAATAAGCAGGGCAGGATGTTTTTTAGTATAGATCATGCGATGTTTATTCCTCCAAGTTGATAATTTTTAAAAATTATTGATATTACGCACTTTTGTTCCGAAAGGCGCTTCGCTAAGCTTGGAACGAAAAAAAAACGTTGAATTTGTTTTCGTTCCAAGCGAAGCGACATTTAAAGACTTCGAGGTTTCCAAAACCTCGAAGGTCTAAACTAACGCTACACATTTTAAACAAAAATGGCGATTTTTAACAAATAACTCTAATAACTGTCAGGATATTCATAACCCGGCTTTGCACTTTCAATCTTGGACTTTTTTTTCTGAGCTAATGCTTTGATTTCCCATTTTTTGTGGTTACACGGTGTATGATAAAAACTACCCGTGCGCCGCTCAACCAATCTGAGCATGCCCCGCTCATCACAAAAAGGACAATCCTCTACCCGTATCCTATTTTTGCTCTGGGTAGGAGTTTTACTCGTGGGGGGGATATCCTCAAACTGGACTATAGGACTTTCATCTTCTGACAACCACAACGGCTTATGCGTGCTCATCTCCTTTTCCCAAAATTTGTAGGATTCTTCCCTATCCCAATCATCATTCTCAACAATTTCTATCTGTTTGTTATGTGACTTTTCTGATCCTTTCAATGATTGGATAATGTCACGCACTGAGTTAAGGCGATAGACATTGTGCTGATTTCGATGATGTTCGACTTGGATCAAACCCACTTTTTTTAAGGCGCGTGTTGATTGAGCGATTTGTTTGTTTGAGAGATTACACTCTTGTTTGAGCAAATTAACAAAAGGAAAAAATGTGCCATCACTATCAGCATGTCGACAAAGGGCAAGATAAACAAAAGTGGCATTAATACCAATGTGCCTAGCTATACCATAATCGAAAACTTCATTTTCTGAATACCAAATCCCGAGTTTTCGATTATTCTTAATTTGACTATTTGTTATCATTACAGATTTATTGCAAATTTATTTAAAATAAAACCAACACACTCCTCTCAAGAGAGGGTTATAATATACATAAATTGAGTTTATAATATTATCCATTATTTTATAAACTAAAAAATAAAATTATTGCCATGGTATCAAAAAATGAATCAAATTTTAATTGTGGATGACAATCCACAGAACCTTCAAGTATTGGGATATACGCTGAATGAAAATGGATATCGCCCACTCTTTGCCAAAAGTGGTCCCCAAGCATTTCAGGTACTCAAAAACAAATGTCCTGATCTGATTTTGCTGGACATTATGATGCCAGGAATGAACGGTTTTGAAGTTTGTCAAAAACTCAAGCAAGGAGCCACCACTAAAGAGATTCCGATCATTTTTCT
>CAYFOB010000191.1:6238-7508 GCA_964344525.1 uncultured Thiomargarita sp. | reverse complement strand
CCCACCGATGAGGTGGCGCAAGACTTATCCTTTATTAAAAGTAATCCTTGTAGTTATTTATGGTTTTTTGAGAAAAAATTTGTACATCATACAATCGAGAAACGCTATATCCATGTGGAAAAAACAAATGAAATCTATTACCACAATCTCAATCCTAACAATTTCAATCTTAGCAATTTTCATAACAATTGCATATTTATTTTATGACTTTTATAAGCAATTTCCTGGTAGCAGGGGGGTTAGCGGTGTAATTCAGGATCCGCCCAAACAAGCGCCAACGCCCCAATCCATGCCCATACCTCAATCCAAAAAAGTCGCCTTGGTCATAGGCAACAAGCAATATGAGTACATGCCATTACAAAACACCCTCAATGATGCCACCGATATGGCAAAGCTCCTGGAACATATGGGCTTTGACGTGATATTGGGAATAGATTTAAACCAAGTCCAAATGTTAACGAAAATTCAGCAGTTTGGGCAACGTTTATCGCCAGAGGCGCTGGGTTTGTTTTATTTCTCAGGGCATGGCTCCCGTGTTAGCGGTGAAAATTATTTGTTACCGATTGAAAACGATAAGATTTTGGATGAATACAGTTTGCAATCTTATGCCATTGCCGCATCGTCAATCTTAAAGCGCATGCAAAATGCCAAAACGTCTTTAAATATCATTATTTTAGACGCTTGTCGTAATAACCCTTTTTTGCGTGCCACAAAAAACGGTAATCGAGGTTTAGCACGAATGGAGTCTGTCAAGGGGACTATTATTTCTTATGCCACCGGTGCTGGTAATGTGGCGCAGGATATCAGTAAGAATGGGCGTAATGGTTTGTACACTTCACATTTGCTCACAGGCTTAGAGACAGCCTACAAAACAAATCAACGTATTGATGACATGTTTATGCAAATCAACAAAGCGGTGAAGCGAGAGAGTTATGGCGATCAAGACCCTTGGTATTACGCCTCTATGGAGGCACCGTTTTGTTTTGGGGGTTGTCAGCACAAAGTTGACAAAGGTGATGAGAAAATTTCACAATTATTGCGCACTTGTCAGCGCCATTTTGAGGCAGGGCGTTTAAGCGGTTCCGATGCGACTGCATTTGCATGTTATAAAAATGTATTGACAAAAGATCCAACCAATTTTCAAGCCTTAGAAGGTTTAGACAAAATAACCACACGCTATGTGGCGTTGACACAAAATGCCTTGAATGCCGGGCAAATTGATGAGGCACGCGCCTATTTGGACAATTTACGCACAGTGAGTCCAGGCTCA
>CAYFOB010000191.1:0-6228 GCA_964344525.1 uncultured Thiomargarita sp. | reverse complement strand
AAGCCAATTAGAAGCGCATTTGTCCACGTTGGAAGCCCCAAAACCAAAATCCTTTCCAATTGAGGTGAAAATTTCCTATTTGCTGGCGGTTTGTGCACAACATTTAGCTGCTGATCGTCTCATCAAAGGTGACTCAGCTTTTGCGTGTTATCAAATGGTGTTAGAAAAAGAGCCCAACAACCTTGAAGCGCAAGTTGGCATAACCAAAATTGAGAGCCGTTATGTGACTTTAGCCAATAGCGCTTTGGATAGGAGAGAAAACAGTAAAGCCAAAGAGTATTTAGAACATTTACGTTTGGTTAATCCTGAGGCTGTTCATTTGGCGCAGCTTTCCGAACGTTTGTTATCAAATGAACCAACGCTGTTTCGTGATCGTTTGAAAGATGGGAGTTTAGGTCCAAAAATGATGTGGATACCTGAAGGGCGTTTTCAAATGGGCAGCAACAAGGGCGGCTCTGATGAACGGCCAGTACATTGGGTGTCGATTAGTCGGTTTGCGATAGGAAAATATGAAGTCACTGTGGACGAATATTTACGTTTTGCGTGGGCGACTGGTGCACACGTACCAGAATGGCAAAAAATTGGTAGCCGATACAACATTAGAACAGGAAGGCATTACCATTATAAAAAGTTGGGTTCTGCTTTGACGAATGATAATCACCCAATCGTTGGAATATCCTGGCATGACGCTGTGGCTTATGCCAAATGGCTTAGTGAACAAACAGGTCAAGAATATCGTCTGCCTACAGAGGCTGAATGGGAATATGCCGCTCGTGCGGGTACAGAGACTGAGTATTGGTGGGGTGATGAGATTGGCTCTAAAAAGGCTAATTGTAATAATTGTGAGGACTTTTTTGAATACACCGCACCTGTCGGCTCCTTTGCAGCAAATCCTTTGTGACTGCATGACACCTCTGGTAATGTGTGGGAATGGATGTTGGATAAGTATGACAGCGGTTACTACAGTAACAGTCCCCCTCAGGATCCTGTGGGGCCAGAAGGGGGTCAAAGCCGGGTGATTCGTGGCGGCGGCTGGAGTTTCCCTGCATCGTTCAGCCGTTCGGCGTATCGCTTCGACGAGAGGCCAGGTAAGCGCTTCAACAATATTGGCATGCGCCTTGTGAGGCGGCCTTAGTAGCGCTTTGTTCCTCCCAGGAACGTGCACGCAATAACTTCCTCAAGTCAAAACCAGACCTACTTCACCAACGATAATTGATTAGGTTGCATTTCTCCGCCCATTTCACTCCAGAGTTTTTCCAGTTGATAAAAATCGCGAGTTTGGGGCTGCATGATATGCACAATAACATCGCCTAAGTCAACTAATGCCCATTCTCCAATTTTGGTGCCTTCTTCTCCTAATGGGCGTTGTCCATGTGCTTTTGCCTTTTCTATCACATGTTGAGCCAGCGCGGCTACTTGTCGCGCTGTTTTGCCTGTTGCGACTACCATAAAATCTGTGATGCTGCTCAGTTTGCGTACATCAAGGATTTTAATATCATTTGCTTTTTTGTCTTCTAAAGCATTTTTGGTAATTGTTAGAAGTTGCTTTGTATTCATAATGTTTTAGCGATAAAGCTGATCAGCGTTAATAATATCTAAAACAGCTTGTGGTAGCAAATAGCGGGGATTTTTACCCGCTGCAATTAAGCCACGAATTTGTGTTGCAGAAATGGCGATAGCGGGAATTTCTACCATCCAAATCGCTCCAGCACTTTGTTTTTTTAAATGATCAAAATGAGTGGCTTGGTGCGTTTTCAAAAAATGATACATGGCGTGTTCTTTTGGCAACACGCTATTTGGACGGCGCACCACCAAAAAATGGCTTAAAGAGATCAAACGTTCCCATTGATGCCACAAGGGTAAACCCATAAACGCATCCATTCCCAAAATCAGGCATAAAGGATTGTGTGGATAATCTTCACGCAAACTGTCTAATGTATCAACCATATAGGAGGGACCTTGTCGCTGCAATTCACGTCCATCAACGCTTAATCCTTTGACACCGGTTATAGCGGCTTGTACCATTTCTAAACGGCGTTGACTGTTCACCGAGGGTGGCGCTCGATGGGGTGGTTGTGCTGATGGAATTAATAGCACTTTTGCTAGCTCTAGCTGCTCATATAATTCGAGCGCCAATCGTAAATGTCCGTGATGGATAGGGTTAAAGGTGCCTCCTAATAATCCGATGGGGGCTTCGTATTTGGCATTGTCTATCATGTCCATACATCCCAATCAAGAATTTCGGTTTTACCTGCCTTATATTCTTCAATAGATTCATAGAGCCTTTCGAGATTAATACCTTGAGAACGAAGATAGAGTAGATATGCTGCTTGATCATCAGTACCCTCTTCCCTATTTACCTCAGCAAAATCTCTTGTCGCTAAATTTTGAATGGTGACTTGCACTTGATCGTTTCCAGTCATTGCCTAATATGCCCATCTCCCAACACAATATATTTTTGTGAGGTCAACCCTTCTAAGCCAACAGGACCACGGGCATGAAATTTATCGGTGCTAATTCCAATTTCTGCGCCTAAACCATATTCAAATCCATCAGCGAAACGAGTGGAAGCATTCACCATTACAGAGCTTGAATCCACTTCAGTCAAAAATCGCCGCGCCCGACTCCAATCTTCAGTAATGATAGCATCTGTGTGTTGAGAGCTATGCAGACGGATATGTTCTATGGCTTCATCAAAATCTTCTACAATCCGTATGGACAAAATGGCAGCCAAATATTCTGTGTCCCAATCCTCCTCTGTCGCACGTTGAATATTGGGTAGTAAAGCGCAAGTGGATTGGCAACCGCGCAATTCTACACCTGCCTCTTGATATTTTTCAGCCAATTTAGGCAAAATTTCAGGGGCTATGCTCTTTTCAATGAGTAAGGTTTCCATTGTGTTACAAGTGCCATAGCGTTGCGTTTTGGCATTATAAGCAATAGCCATCGCTTTGTTAAAATCCGCTTTTTTGTCAATATAGACGTGACAAATGCCATCTAAATGTTTAATGACAGGCACTCGCGCTTCTTGGCTGATTCGTTCAATCAAGCTTTTCCCCCCGCGCGGAATAATCACATCTACGTATTCTGACATACTGACTAATTCGCCCACAGCGGCTCTGTCAGTGGTTTCAATGACTTGCACGCAGGCGTTTGGCAAACCTGCAACGGCTAATCCAGCTTGAATGCATTGGGCAATGGCTTGATTAGAGTTAATGGCTTCTGAACCACCCCGCAAAATTGTGGCATTGCCAGATTTGAGACATAAGCCAGCCGCATCAGCGGTGACATTGGGGCGAGATTCATAAATAATCCCTACCACACCTAAAGGCACGCGCATTTTGCCCACTTGAATGCCACTCGGACGGTAGTTTAAATCGGTGATTTCACCCACAGGATCAGGCAAAGTGATCATTTGCCGTAAGCCTTCAATCATGTTAGCAATGCGCGATTCATTTAACGCCAAACGATCCAGTAAGGCAGCGTCTAAACCTTTACCAGCCTCTAAATCTTTAGCGTTCGCAATGAGTAGTTGATCATGTTGTTGTTCTATTTGTCGGGCAATGGCTTCTAAGGCATTGTTTTTAACAATTGTTTGGGTACGCGCCAAAACTTGTGCGGCTTGACGCGCCTGTTTGCCGATTTTTTGCATGTATTCTTGTAGATTCATTTTGTTTTCCGCTTGCTTAAATTTTTGTAAAAACCGTAAATAACTACAAGGATTACTTTTAAAAAAGGATAAGTCAAAATCGAATCAAAACGGTACGCATGCTTTTGATTTATCCTTTTTTAAAAATAATCCTTGTAGTTATTGATTTCCCTGTAGTCCAAGTGTGCGGTGATTATCCCTCTGTTTGTGCTGTTTCAGGAGATTCGTCGGTTGCCACCGGCGGGACTGAAGGCGCAACGGTTTTTCCAGAGGGATTCGTAAAACGATCATTCAGTTGTTGCACGTAGTGATTAACGCTGTTTAAAACATCAGCGATACCACGGCGTGCTTTTTTGTTCCAACCGGTTGGTTGGTTGATAAAGAAAATAAGCAATGCACGCAAGGGATTGGTATTTTTGCGAAAAGCCCGCATGATAGCTTCGCGGGTTAATTCATCGGTGATTTCTTGCTTGACTTGTTTGAGAATTTTGTTGGTTGCTATTTTTGACACTTTGAGGTGCAACAGAATAGCAGCAACAAAGACACCAGCAATGATTCCAAATTTCATTGATTCAGACAATGCTGCCAAATCCACACTCGTTGTTGCGAACCAGAGCCCAGCAAGTATTGCTAAAAAACCGAATAATGCGCCTTCACTCCAATAAACGTGTTTTTTCCAACGTTGAATCAAGCCCTGTACTTGTGGCACGAGATTGTATTCAATATCTTTTGCGGCATGTTCAAGCATGCTTATAACACGATAGGATCGTTCTCGCCCCACTTGTTCCATGCGCTTATGAATTTCTTTGAGATCAGCCTGACATTTTTTATCAATACGTTCTTTAATCTGTGCATCCTCAATGGGGGGAGACACATTAGGATTATAAGTGCGATAAAAACGCCCTGTTGTTAAACCGGCATGTGTCAAAGAGCGTTGCCAAGCCGCCACGACTTCTTCCGGATTGTCTTCACGGGCGGTGATGTCCATTTGGTTGAGAATATACAGAAATTTGTTGGCATCTGGGCGATCAATGGTTTCAGAAACCAAATGTGTCAAAGTGTCGCGCATGGCACCGGGCTCAGGATGACGCGCATCAAACAATACCAGTACCAAATCTGACAAATTGAGGATATGTTGAGTCAGACGCAAAGTGGCAGTGCGTTGACTATCTGCATCAAATCCGGGCGAATCAATTAAAATTTTGCCGCGCAGTTGCTCACTCGAACACGTTTTAAGCTGTAAAAATGCACTAATACGCTGCCCTGTTTCGCCTGCCACTTCGACATTTTCGTTGCTGACTTGATAAAACGGAAAACGGGGATCAGCATCTAAGGCAATGCCAGGTAGCGTTTTGACAACGTCATCGGTGCTAAAACAAATCACTGTAAATTTGTCATCAACCGCTTGAGTGGCGGTGCGTTGCAAATTTTGCCCAAGATAGTGGTTGATAAAAGTGGATTTACCAGCTGAATAGGTGCCAAGTACAGAAATCATGGGCCACCAAGAAAAGCGAGTCGCATAAGATTGTTCTTGATTTAAAAAGCCAAGCTTGTAGGCAATTCTATCAAGATGACAAAAGCTATCAACAACTTCGTGAAGAATATCATGTTCTTCTTTGATATGTTCTTTTAGCTTATTGAGTCTTTTCTCAAGTGGTGTTTCTAACATGTTTTTTCCTTTGGTTAGGAGCTTGTTTTAAAAGTCTTTAACACGTTTTGGTGGGCTGAGTTTTTTTCCCTTTTTCTCTACAAATACCATTTCTTAAAGAAATGGGAGTTGATAGTGATCGTGTTGTCTATCAAAAATCATTTGCGCTTCAATATCGCCATACGAAGGTTTATATTGTTCTGGTTCCCACGCGCCTGCGTGGGAACCCAGTGCGGACGCGCCAGCGTCCTGTGTTGCTAGCTTTCGTTCCCAGGACGCTTTTGCTAGGAACGAGGGTGCGTAACATCAATTATTAACCCCCCCTCGCATTTACATCAGTTATTTAATATTTTATGTTCCCAAAGTTAATACCCCTGAGGGCATATCTACTACCAATCGTCGAGTTTTTAACCACTGACGCCCAAGTAAAATTTCTGTAACTTCTTCTCCAGCATAAACAGGAATATTAAATTCTTGTTTATCTATTCGAACTTTTCCAGCGTAGATATCAAAACTTGACTCTCCCTGTGCCATTCGCATCACTTGTTTACGTACATAAAGCCAATTAAGCCCCTGTAAATCCTGCTTATTAATGACTAACCAACCTGAGAATCCTGTATCTAGCAATGCATCAACTGGTAGTTCTAGTGCAGGATGGCGGAAATTTCCAGGCCACCTACACTCGAAGCAGAGCTTCGATGAATGCATTCCCAAGCAGGAGCTTGGGAACGAGAATAAATAGGTTTTCTCGTTCCCAAGCTCCCGCTTGGGAATGCATGCCCCGAAGCTCCGCTTCGAGTGGCCTGGAAATTTCCGCCCTCCGGCACTAGTCCAAGCGCTGTAATTAGTTCAATTTCAAAAAAAAGATCACCATTGTCACTAAGAGGCTGTTTTGGAAAAAATGAAAAGTCTTTTTCAGAAAACGAGAAAG
>CAYFOB010000190.1:0-7524 GCA_964344525.1 uncultured Thiomargarita sp. | reverse complement strand
AGGTCACTTAACTTCTTAAAATAAAAGCAAAATATTTTTCTGAAAAGCTATAGGTGGTGGAGCTTCCACAATCGTTAGCACCACACGATTTTGTGTCCCAAGGACAGCGCCACCGGTGGGATTTTGAAGTTCTAGAAAGAGGGTTTCATTACCTTCTGTTATATCGTCATCAATAATATCTATGGTAAAACTTTTGTCACCCGCATCGCCATCTCGCCAAGAAAGAGTGCTGTTGTTGGCAACGTAATCGCTGCCGTTTGTAGCAGTGTCATCAGTAATAACATAATCGACCAGCACGGCACCTATACCAGCACTACGTGTCACAGTAATAGTAGCAGTGCCACCTTTTTCATCAACACTGTAGCTGGCTTGGGAAAATTCCAATTCGGAATATTGTAAGTTCCACAATTTCATTGTGCCGTCACCGCTGCCTGATAAAGCAAAGAATCCATCAGGCGAAAAGGCAACCGAATAGACGCCACTAGCATGCCCTTCAAAAGAACGGATTTCTTCGCCCGTTGACACCTCCCACAACTTCATTGTCCCATCAGCACTGCCTGATAAAGCGAACAGTCCATCAGGCGAAAAGGCCACCGACCAGACATCATTGGAATGCCCATCAAAAGAACGGATTTGTTGACCTGTTGACACGTTCCACAATTTCATTGTATTGTCAAGGCTGCCCGATAAAGCCAATAGTCCATCGGGCGAAAAGGCAACTGAAGGCACATCAGCCGTATGACCTGTAAAGGAGCGAATTTCATTGCCAGTTGCTAAATCCCAGAGTATCACAGAAGTATCCCGACTTCCCCACAAAACATAAGCGCCATCTGAGGAAATATCCGCAGAACGGATCAGACCGTATGATCCTACAGTTTGGGTATGATCATCAAAAATTTGAACAACTTGGCCCGTTTGTATATTCCAAAGTTTTAGAGTCTTATCAAGCCCACCTGATAGCGCATGCAGCCCATCAGGGGTAAAGGTGACAGAAGCAACTGTGTCGGTATGTCCCTCAAAAGAACGGATTTGCTGGCCCGTTAACACGTCCCACAATTTCATTGTGCGGTCATAACTGCCTGATAAAGCGGATTGCCCATCAGGAGAAAAAGCCACCCCACTCACATTGCTGGTATGTCCCTCAAAAGAACGGATTTCCAATCCTGTTGACACGTTCCACAATTTCATTGTGTCGTCTGAAGCGCCTGATAAAGCAAACGCCCCATCAGGTGAAAAGGTCACTGAACTCAACCAACCCGAATGCCCCTGAAAAGTACGGATGGGGTCTTTGACCACATCAGCTAAAGCATTGCTAAAAAACAAGCTTATAAAAAATATTTGAATGGCTCGATTAATTTTCATAATATAATCCACCACTTGTAATTATGTGATTTTGTTTTTCCATTTTTTTATTGATCCCACTACATGCAAACAACAACGTCTAATATATCAAATATAGTATGAACGATAAATCCGTTACCACACCCAAAAAACAGATAAGCGGTGGTTTTATTTTGATAAATGGTAGGTGCGTGTTGATAAAATAACGTCTCCCTGCATGATTTTTTTGAAAAAAAACTAAAAAGCCCTAAAAAATTTATGGAATACAAAAATGGTACTTGTTTTTTGACAAACACGCCCATACTATAAAAGACGACTTCACGCTACATTCAAAAAAATTTCGTTTAAACTTGTTTTTTTGGGATTGGTGTAATAAAATGTCATTGCGGTGACAAACCAACACCGTCGCCTGTTAAAGGGCCCGTAGCTCAGTTGGTTAGAGCAGTCGACTTAAGGGGATCAAAATCTAAGTGTTTTTTTTTGTGCATACGATTTATCCCGGTGGGTTGCTATGATGTCACATCATAAGGTTTATTAACCTTATTTTCAGGCGTTGTAGTAGAATCTGTCAAATTCGGGGAAGGCTAAGTTTTAACAAATAGGCTAATCCCGAGCCAAGCCTTTTTAGAGGAAGGTGTAGAGACTGAAATTCTAATATTTAGAAAATCACATATGAGTCGTGTGAAATGACTAGAGGTCAACCACCACCTGCTAAAGCAGGTGGCTTGAAAGGTGACCTTTACCTGCGCAAGCGGTGTTAGCGTAAGCTAAAGGTTTGCGGGTTCCTTAAAAAACCGCATCTATTTTTGTGAGAGAAATCTGTTCGCCTAAAAGGCGAAGGTGTCAACCTTGAGGTGGAGATGACCAGAGATGAAAAATCTCTTCTGATTGCAATGTCTCTTGGTGATGGGCATGTTAGACCAAGAGGGAGCCTGAGTGTCCAACACTCAAATAAGCAAAGAGATTACTTATCTTACAAAGCCAATTTAATTTCAAAAATATTTGATTGTAAAATCAATATTAATGAAGTAAATAATAATGGGTTTATGCAAGTCAGATTTGAGAAATCAAATCGGTATTTTAAACTTATTAGACGGTGGCTTTATCCGCTGGGGGTTAAAATTATTAGCAGAAAAATGCTTAACCGATTAACTCCTCATGCGATAGCGATTTGGTATATGGATGATGGTTCTCTTTCTGCAAAAAAAAAAATGGGAAAATTCATGCGTATGATTTAACCATTTCAACTTATTGTAGCGAAGAAGAAGCTGAAACCATAATCCACTATTTTCAAGAAAATCATGGTATTAAATTTACTAAAAAACGTAATAAAGGTAAATTTAGTGTTAGATGTGGCACCAAAGAAGCTAGAAAATTTATTTTTTTAGTCAAAGATTTTATTATTCCTTCTATGGCGTATAAAATCGATATTTCATATTAGAATTTGTAAAACGGCAGACTCGTAAAGAGAAGAGACAGTCCAGACCACAAACCCGAAAGGGGTAGTGAAAACTATAGTGGTACGCATAATCGATTGGTCGTAGGTTCAAGTCCTACCGGGCCCACCATTTATTTGAACCAAGGTTAAAAACCTTGGTTCCTCCCACCATCTACCTTTTGGGCATCTAATGAATGTCCCTATCGTTATTCCCACTCAATAGTCGCTGGCGGTTTCCCAGAAATATCATAAGCCACCCGCGAAATACCCGCCACTTCATTGATTATTCTATTTGATAGCGTTTCCAACAGCTCATAAGGTAAGCGTGCCCATCGCGCTGTCATAAAATCAACCGTTTCTACTGCTCGTAGTGCAACGACATAGTCATAATGTCGCGCATCTCCCATTACGCCAACGGATTTAACGGGTAAAAAGACGGCAAAGGCTTGGCTGACTTTGTCATACCAATCCTGTTTGCGTAATTCTTCAATAAAAATGGCATCTGCTTGGCGCAAAATGTCTGCGTATGGTTTTTGGACTTCGCCTAAAATTCGCACTGCTAAACCGGGACCAGGGAAGGGGTGACGATAGACTATTTCATGTGCGAGTCCTAATTCGATGCCGATTTTACGCACTTCATCTTTAAATAATTCACGTAGCGGCTCAATCAATTTTAGGTGCATTTTTTCAGGTAAGCCACCCACATTATGGTGAGATTTGATGACATGGGCTTTGCCTGCGCCAGCGGATTCAATGACATCAGGGTAAATTGTGCCTTGTGCCAACCAAGCGACGTTGGTGAGCTGAGTGGCTTGTTCTTCAAAAACTTTAATAAACAAATTGCCAATGATTTTGCGTTTTTGCTCAGGATCAGATATCCCTTTTAGGGCATTTAAAAAACGCTCCTCAGCATCAACATGTATGACGCGCACACCTAAATGTTGGGCAAAGGTTGCCATCACTTGTTCGGCTTCTTGTAGACGTAATAAACCATTATCAACAAATACGCAGGTGAGTTGATCGCCAATCGCACGTTGTAATAAAGCGGCTACCACCGAAGAATCAACCCCACCAGATAGCGCTAACAACACTCTGCCATCACCGACTTTTGCGCGAATTTGTTCAATACTGTCTTCTATAATATTAGCCGGTGTCCACAGCGCATCACAGCCGCAGAGGTCATGCACAAAACGTTGCAAAATACGAGCGCCTTGCAAGGTGTGTGTGACTTCAGGGTGAAATTGTAACCCATAAAAATGACGAGATTCATCGGCTATGCCAGCGATGGGGGCATTATCGGTTGAGGCGATGAGTTTAAAGCCGGTGGGTAATTCACTCACACGATCACCGTGGCTCATCCAAACATCTAATAAACCATAACCATCGGAACTGATATGATCTTCAATATCGCGAAGCAATTGTGAATGCCCTCGCGCTCGCACTTGGGCATAACCAAATTCACGCAAATCTGAGGTTTCAACTTGTCCACCAAGTTGTAGCGCCATTGTGTGCATACCATAACAAATGCCCAACACAGGTACGCCTAATGTAAACACACAATCTGGGGCACGAAAATGGGTTTCAGTGACAGACTCAGGGCTACCCGATAAAATAATACCTTTAGGTTGAAAATCATCAATTTCTTTTTTTTCAATATCATACGGTTTATTTCACAATAAGTACCGCACTCGCGCACGCGTCGGGCGATCAGTTGTGTGTATTGGGAGCCAAAATCAAGAATAAGAATGCGGTGAGCGTGAATATTTTGCATAGTTGGAAATTTAAACCTGACAGGTTTTAAAAACCTGTCAGGTTTGTCTTTATTTGATGTTCATTACCTATTGGGGGGACGTTTGGCGGCACAACCGCCCAAAGTCCATTGGACATCAGCCGATGATACCTCGACTGTAGAAAAATCGTCAACAGGTTCTTGTGAGAATGTTGCTGTCAATACCGCAAAATAACTCATCAGGGCAAAAACGCCAACCAATATGGCAGGAAAAAAAACAGCTAAGCTGATGGTTATTGCTATTGATTGTATTTTGGGATTGATTTTTGTCTGTTGAGACACCACTTCACTTGCAATCATTGTTTATATCTCCACTTAAAAATCCAGGCTATAGGTTCTGGCAAAACTCTTTTAGCCTGGTATAAAATTTATACTACTATAAATTATGTGGTTTTTAAAATAAAAAACATTAACATTGATCATTAATTTTTTTTGTCATGAAATAGTGCTTGACAGTTCATCAACAAACTCGTATTATCATCCGCTTTTCAGTATGAGTTGCAAAAGACAATGAAAACTTTTAGCGCCAAACCTCAAGCCATTAAACATCAATGGTTTGTCATTGATGCTCAAAATGTGGTTTTAGGGCGGCTTGCCACTGAAATCGCCAGACGCTTGCGGGGCAAACATAAACCAGAATATACGCCACATGTTGATACTGGTGATCATATTGTGGTAATTAATGCTGAAAAAGTGCGTGTCACCGGTCATAAAAAAACCAGCAAAATGTATCATCACCATAGCGGTTATCCAGGTGGTTTGAAATCAATACGTTTTGATAAAATGTTGCAAAAAGCACCAGAGCGGATTATTGAACATGCCGTAAAGGGTATGCTGCCAAAAGGACCGCTTGGTCGTGCCATGTTTAGCAAATTAAAAGTTTATGTGGGTCCTGAACATAAGCACATGGCCCAACAACCAATCCAATTGGCTTTAAAGAGTTGAAAGAATTTATTATGGAACAATATTATGGTACTGGGCGGCGCAAAAGTTCAGCAGCCCGTGTGTTTGTTAGACCTGGTCAAGGTAGAATTGTTGTGAATGGGCGTACGCTTGATACATTTTTTGGTCGTGAAACCGCCCGTATGGTTGTGCGTCAACCCTTGAAGGTGGTGGACAGAACAGATACTTTTGATGTTCATGCGAGTGTGCGTGGGGGGGGAACAACAGGACAAGCCGGCGCGATTCGACATGGATTGACTCGTGCGCTGATTATGTACGATGAAAGTTTTCGCGCTCCATTGCGTAAAGCGGGATTTGTCACCCGTGATGCGCGTGAAGTTGAGCGTAAGAAAATTGGTTTACATAAAGCCCGTAAACGTCCACAATACTCAAAACGTTAATTTACAATTTATCAGTTATTAGCCAATTAATAACTGATTTGGGGGATCGTTCAGCGGTAGGACAACGGACTCTGACTCCGTTAACCCAGGTTCGAATCCTGGTCCCCCAGCCATATTTCAAAAAAAAATGGCCAATTTCAATACCCACCTCACCGTAGCCACCTCTGTTAGCGGTGCGCTTGCGATTGGATTATTCTTCACCGATTTAGTACCCCCAACAGCCGCTTGTCTTTATTGGCTACTTGGAACTCTGGGCGGTATTTTGCCCGATGTAGATGCCCCTCAATCTGTTCCCAACCGACTTTTGTTTCGTGCTTTGGGGATATTTCTCGCCTGCTTTTTTGTCATTAGCCAACTCGAACAATTTTTTTGGTACGAATTCGCTTTATTATGGATAGTGATTTATTTCGGTGTCCGTTATGGGCTATCAAAGCTCTTTGCTCAATTCACAGCCCATCGAGGTAATTTTCATTCCATGTTAGCGGCTTTATTGTTTGGCTTTATCGCTGCAGCCGCTGCCTATCGCCTTTTAGAAACCAGTGAATTGCTGGCTTGGTTTGCTGGGCTCTTTGTGACAGTGGGCTATTTTGTGCATTTACTGTTAGATGAACTTTATAGCGTTGATTTGGCAAATAGCAAATTGAAAAAATCCTTTGGCAGCGCTTTAAAAATTGCCAGCATTCGCCATAAATTTTCAACGATTTTATTATTGTTAGCAACTTTAGGCGTTTTCCAATTGACGCCAAGTATTGATGCGCTTGTTAAAATTCCATCACACCTGCATATCTTTGCTCAATCTAAGAGCGTGCTTTAAAAGCCTCTAACACACCCCCCTTGAATTAAGCAAGTTTTTTTTTTCGTTCCAAGCTTAGCGAAGCGCGTTTTTTTGCTTAACTTAATGGCAGTGCTCTTGATCTCGGGGTGTGCTTTATTTTTCACTTTCTTTCTCAAGAGGTATGACTATGCCCCAAATTGTCATCATTGGTTCTGGCTTTGGTGGACTGACTGCAGTTAGAACGCTACGCAAACAAGGTTGTCGCGATCCCATTACGTTAATTTCACCACGTCCCGTACTGTTTTATTATCCTAGCTTGATTTGGGTACCTGCCGGACTTCGCAGCGAAAAAGATTTAACGATTCCGCTAGAGAATTTTTTTAAACGCAATAATGTACAGTATTATCAAGGCACGGTCACCAGTTTAAATCCAAATGCACGGCAAGTACAAACCGACAATGGTACGGTCACTTTTGATAGCCTGATTATTGCCTCAGGAGGACGTTTTATCAAAAAATTGCCAGGCATAGAACATGCTTACACACCTTGCGAAGGCTATCCCCCAACAAAAGCTTACAGTGATCGCCTTGCAGCCCTAGACGGTGGCACTTTGGCTTTTGGCTTTGGCGGCAATCCAAAAGAACCGGCTGCGATGCGTGGTGGACCTATTTTTGAATTTGTGTTTGGTGTTGACACCTTATTACGAAAGCAAAAACGCCGTGACAAGTTTGATTTGGTGTTTTTTAGTCCTGCGCCCGAACCAGGAAAACGTTTAGGCGCAAAAGCGGTTGTCACATAGTACCTTATTAGCTAACAAAAACTAACAAAAAGTTATATT
>CAYFOB010000189.1:0-7525 GCA_964344525.1 uncultured Thiomargarita sp. | reverse complement strand
CTTTCTCGTTTTCTGAAAAAGACTTTTCATTTTTTCCAAAACAGCCTCTAAAATGTTTGGTCAGAAACTAAAAAATTTCTTGAAGTATATCAAAACGAAAATCATTAGCCAACATGTTTAATGTCTTCGCCAATGGCTTATTGTTTTCATTAATTTTCTCAATGGTGGTGAGCATGGCTTGTAGTTCTGCTTCATTCACGGCTTCTTGCAATTGTGCAAACAAATCATTGGGTAATTTGGCAATTTCAGCGCCTAGATTTTCGATTTCTATTTTTTTCTCCTTTTCGGGTTCAGTATTGTCTTCATACACATAGCGCACATCGATCTGTTTGTGCATGATATCAAAAATGTCGCTGCTCTTAAATGGTTTACGCAAAAAATCATTGCAACCCGCCTTTAATACAACCGCCCGTTCTTCTTCTAAAACACTGGCTGTTAGGGCAATGATGCGGGTGCCTTCTCCTTTGGGATGCGCTTTTATCCGTCTGGTTGCCTCATAACCATCCATCACTGGCATCCGCATGTCCATCCAGATCAAATGTGGTTGCCACTCTTTCCAAATATCAACGGCTTGTTGACCATTTTCGGCTTCCCTTAATTCAAAACCAAGGGGATTGAGTAATTTGATCAACAGTTGCCGACTTGACCATTTATCATCCACAATCAAAATACGATAACTGGGTTGATTGGGTTCCAAAGCAATTACTGGTTTTGCTAAGGTTTGTTTTGGCATTTCGCTGGCTTCTGCCAGTTGGTAATGTATATCAAATTGAAATGTCGTACCACGCCCCACTTGACTACTGACCAAAATGTCACCGCCCATCAATTGGACAAATTTGCGACTAATGGGCAAGCCTAAGCCGGTGCCCTCTTGGGATTGTTTACCGCTGGCGGTTTGTCCAAAGGCTTCAAAAAGCTGATCTAATTCCTCAGGAGCAACACCAGAGCCAGTGTCTTCAATTTCAAAGTGTAACTTGTCGGTTGAAGCGACTTTGCTTATTCGCACACTCACTCCCCCTTCAACTGTAAACTTTAATGCATTATTCAGCAAATTAATCAACACTTGACGCAATTTCAGCTCATCAGTACAAAGGTATTGGGGAACTGAAGGCTCACGCTCAAAAATCAATTGCAATTTTTTATCATCTGCCTTGAGGCGAAACATATCTTCTAAATCATCAAGCAAACGATATAAATCAAAATTGGATTCATTCAATGTCGTGCGCCCCGCTTCAATCTTGGACAAATCAAGTACTTGATTGATAAGCATCAGAAGATGTTCGCCACTGCGGCTAATGATACCCACATTTTCTTGATCTTCTCGCTCAAGTCTTTGACTGCGAGTCATTATTTGAGTAAAACCAAGAATCGCATTGAGTGGGGAGCGGAGTTCATGACTCATATTGGCTAAAAAAGTGCTTTTGGCTTGATTCGCTACTTGAGCGGCTTCCTCAGCGCGTTTTCTCACCCCAATTTCTTCTTGGAGCTTGTGGGTACGTTCCACCACTTTTAATTCTAAGTTATTATACAACTTAGAATTTTCAATAGAAATTGCCGCTTGAGAAGAGAGCAATTGTAAAATTTCCAAGCGCCCCGACGTAAAGGCGCCTGTAGAAAGATCATTTTCTAGGTAAAGAATACCGTTCAATTGTCCTTGGTTGAGCAAAGGCGTGCAAAGCAACGATTTGGGCTGATTAGCAATAATGTAAGGATCAGTGGTAAATTCACCCTCATTAACAGCATCATTTAAAACCACGTTATCTTGAGTACGAGCCACGTAGTTAACAATAGCGGCAGATAACTGAGGGGCTTTCGAGTCAATAGGAAGAGATTGCAATGTGGTTATCTCATCAGAATCCACCAGTCCTTCTGCTTCAATCACCCAATCCCCCGCTTTCTTTAGAATCAGAAACCCTTTTTGCGCCCCAGCATTTTCAATGACTGTTTTCATCAATTTCTTCAACAATTTATCTAATACAATTTCATTAGAAATCGCTTGTGAGGCTTTCATCACGGTGGCTAAATCCAATACATCACCAGAATTGCTACTTGTTGTTTTCGTATTTCTTTTGACATCTAACACAGTCGCTTTAGAAGAAACCTGCAACTGCGGATATTTTGCCTCTAATTCTTGCTCCTTAGCCTTAGCCCCCCATTGTTGGTATGCATAGTGGGCATTTTTTAAATAGTAGTCAGCAAAATGGTTTTGCTGACGTGCAAGATAAAAACGTCCGGCCAATTCGTAGGCAAGCGCTTCTTCGTTGATATATTCGTTTTCGTGGGCCCCTGCGATGGCTTGATCGTAATATTCCCTTGCTTCCCCAAATTGGCCTAACACACGGGCACGTTCTGCCTCAACGATATCAAATTTGTGCTGATAGTTCATGGGAGCATTATCAGCCCATTTTTTTAAGGCCTCTTGGTTAGTCGCCACGATTTCAAGAATACGTTTTTGTTCCGTTTCAGAAACATTAAAAAATACAGCTAGTTGGGCAAGCGAATCATAAAAATTAATGACGGGTTCTGGCGGTGAACCAATCCCACAGATTATATACTTTTCCTTGATCTGAGTGGCATTTTCAACAGCTTCTTGGAATTTTTCAAATCGGTAGGAGAGAATGAGCTTGTTTAAATACATATTATGAAGTGCACAAATATCGCACATTTTAGTCAAAAGTAAAGACATTTTTTCTTCATTATATGCTTCTCCAATCAAGCGGTAAGATTGTTTTTCTCCCCGCCCTAACCAATTCAATACAGCTTGTCGAAAGGGTTCATGCCAATAAAGAGGGGGAGTTTGCTTAACCCGACTAATAACATGGCTATAGGCCGCCGCTTCTTGTTCTAACTTGACCAAATTTCTGTTAGCTAAATAAGCATTAAAAGTGTACGATGCCAAAGAATAAGCCATCCCTTCAAAATCACCGACTTCTATTGCTGTTTGATAAGCCTCCAATAAAGGTGATAATGTTACCCGAAGAGATTCCTTAGAATGTGTTATAAAAAAATGAACCAACATATAGGTTTTGCTTTTGATTTTTTTATCATTGAACTTTTCTGCCATCTGCAAGGCGAGTTGTCCAAATTGATAGCCAATATCAATGTTTCCATCGCCACAAAAAATGACGCCATAATTAGCATAGGAAAAAGCAGAAGTAACAGCATTACCATATTTGATAGATAAAATGACCTGTTGACACACCATTAAAACGAACAGCTTTCTAACTGTATAAGCCGCGATAAAAATAGAGGCCATGATCCGTATAGCGGCTAACTTGCTGGGGTCTGTCATTGGAGGTAAGTCAATCAGTGTTTTTATCGGTTTGTCAGCCCAAACAGATTGTGCTTCTTGCATACCCTGGATCATGTCTGCCTCAGTTGGCTGCTCTGGAAGCACTATGCCTAACAGTTTTAAAATTTCAAGCGCCGTTTTTATCGCTTCTAAAAATTTATTTTGTGCAGAGTAGGCTAAAATGCGCACTTCATAAACTTTCACTTTATCTAACAATTTTGTGGCTTGCTGCATAACCGTTGTTGCTAATTGTTCCATCGTATCAAAATCGTTATTTAGAAATGCAGCTTCCGTGGTTTCTATGTAGAGTTCAAGGGTGAGCTCATATTGTTGTTGCCAATTGTCTTTTTTCAAAAGGCCAATACCAGTCTGTAAATATTTAAATGTAGGTTGATAAGCGGCTGAAACTTTCGCTTTTTTTCCGGCTTGCAGATTTAAGCGTGCTAGTTTTTCCTGTTCATTAGGGTTTTCAATTAAGGTTTGACCTTGGTTTAATTGGTTGACAATATCAAAAATATTCTGTTCAAGTGTCTCTGAGGGAGTGTTATGCAATAACAATTGCCCCACACGCAAATGTACTGCTTTTTTATCTGTATCAGGAATAAGGGAATAAACTGCTTGTTGAATTCGGTCATGAGCAAATTTATAGGAAGAAGCTAATTGTTCAAAGAGACCTTCCACATCTAATTCCATCAATTTGTAGGTATCACTCAGGGGTAATATAAAACCCTCAGTTATTGCGGCATTTAATGCAATGGCCGTGTTTTTTGGCGATTTTTCTGAGACAATCACTAATTTTTCTAAGTCGAACTGGTTGCCAATACAAGCCGCTAACTTCAAAAGTGTGAGAGTTTCTTGCGGTATTTTTTGCACCTTGTTGGCCATCAATTCGACAACGTTGTCAGTTATTTGTTGCGTTTGAATTTGCTCTAAATTCCATTGCCAGCAGCTTTGCTTATGGTCAAAAATTAACAAGGATTCTGCATACAGAAATTTCAAAAATTCATTAACAAAAAAAGGATTACCCCCAGTTTTTACCTGTACCAATTGGGCCACTGGGTTAACTAATTTTGGTTCACAGTGAAAAGTTTCAGCCATTAATTGACGGACTTGTTGCAGAGGTAGGGGTAAGAGTGTCAGCTGATTAACCGTTATATTGGCCTCTTTTATTTTTTCTAATGTTTGCATTAACGGATGCGCCTCACTTACTTCGTTATCCCTATAAGCACCTATTAAAAATAGGTATTCAGTCTCTCCTGCTGTTATTAACAATTCAATTAATTTTAGTGAAGCACCATCAGCCCACTGCAAATCATCCAAAAACACGACCAACGGGTGCTCTGGTTGAGTAAATACCTTGATGAAGTTTTGAAAGACAAAATTAAAACGGTTTTGTGTTTCTTTAGGTTCAAGGGTAGGAATAGTCGGCTGAGAACCAATCACACGTTCCAGTTCTGGGATAACTTCAATCATAACTTGTCCATTTGAGCCTAAGGCTTTCGTCAGTTTAGTTCGCCAAGTCTCAATAGCTGTTTCACTTTCTGTTAACAATTGGCGCATTAAAAATCGAAATGCTTGAATAAGTGATGCGTAGGGAATATCTCGTTGAAATTGGTCAAATTTACCGGCGATAAAGTATCCACGTTGACGAGTTAAAGGTTTGTAGACTTCCTGCACGAGTGCAGATTTGCCGATGCCTGAATAACCAGCAACTAACATCATTTCACTTGCGCCTTGGCTAACTCGTTCAGCACCAGCGATCAAGGTGGCTATTTCCGTTTCACGTCCATAGAGTTTTTGGGGTATTTCAAACCGATCCGATACATCTACGTTCTCTAATGAGAATAGCTGAATTTGTTTGGTTGTATCCCATTGTTGTAAACATTTTTCCAAGTCAACTTGAAGCGCATACGCGGATTGGTAGCGGTCTTCCGCATTTTTCGCCATCAATTTAAGCACGATTTCTGAAATCTGATGGGGAATATCAGGTTTAAGTAAATGTACTGGCACTGGTTGTTTGGCAATATGAGAATGCACGACTTCTAGCGCATCTGGCATGGGAAAAGGTAATTGCCCCGTTAATAGTTCATAAAAAGTAACTCCAAGGGAATAAAAGTCAGTTCGATAATCAATGCTTCTGTTCATTCGGCCAGTCTGTTCTGGTGAGATATAGGCCAACGTTCCTTCTAACAAATTCGGATTACGAAAGGTAGAAGTTTCGCGAGATAACACAGTTGAAATGCCAAAATCAATCAGTTTGAGTTGTTTTGTGGTGGTATTCAGAAGAATATTTGAAAGATTAATGTCCTTATGGATAAGATAGCGTTGATGAAGTTGGCCTAAAATGGAGGTAATGGAAATGGCAAATTTTAAAATGTCAGTCAAAGAGCATTGGCCCGCAAAATTCAAGCGATCAAGAGAAGTCGCTCCAAAGTCTTCAAGGACGATGAAAAAACGGTTTTGGTCGCTTTCTAGAGCATAAACATCTATGACACCGGTGAGATTGTTTAATTGTTGAGTGATTTCATATTCGCGTTTAAACCAAGCAATTTTTTCTGGTGGTGGGTAGTCTTGTTTGAGAATTTTGAGGACAACGGGTTGATCATCACAATGCCTATGTGCGCGATAAATCCAAGAATTAGCACTTTCATACAATTGTTCAGTGATTTTATAATTAGAGATAGTGATCATTTTGGTGGGATAAATATGCAGTGGAAAAAAAAGAAATTGAACTGTGATTTATGTGATTGATATGATTTTCATCACAAAAATCACAGTTCAAAATTATTTAGGGACCCGTTTTTCAGGCTGCACACTGAGGTGCGAACCGGCTTGTGTCGTTGATTTTGGGGTAGGTGTAGCTTGGCGGATCAGGATCAGGTAAAGGATCAGGACCTGGATCAGTTCCAATTTTAGCAAGTTGTGGGTATTCCTGAGCAAAAAGCGCAGCGACTTTCGTTTGATCCCTGCTCTTGAGCAAAGTTTTGTCTGCTTCAGATAATTGGGTTGTTGCCATCATTGCCTCTGGATCCTTCAGAAACAGTTCCTGTCCTTTAGGCGATGTGGCTAACTCAGTCAAAAAATGGAACAAGTTACTCATTATTGATACCTCTGTCTTTGTAGGGTGGAAGTGCGGCTGTGTCCCTACATTGCCCTTTCTTGTTCAAGCAGAGATTGTAATCCTTCTGCCTTTGGTGAATTAAGAAACTCTCTCGCATTGAGCATTATCATTGGATCAAGAGAAGTAGCCCGCATCAAATCCTTCCAGGCCCCCTCATATTGTTTTGTAATGCTACGAACAACACTTCGATAAGCGTAAGCCCAAGCATACTCAGAATTAATATTAATCGCTTGAGTAAAGTCACTTTCTGCTTCTTGGTACTTACCATCCCAACGATAGGTCATACCACGATTGGCATAAGCCCAAGCATAATTTGGGGCTATTGTAATGGCTTCCCCTAAATCCTTTCTTGCCCCGGCGTAATCACCCATATTAAATACAGCAATACCCCGGTGCGCATGAGCCCAAGCATATTTCTTGCCTTGTTGGTCAGCGAGTTTGATGGCTTCATTGAAAGTATCTAAAGCCAATTGATAACTTCCTTCCTGACTGTAGGTTTCCGCAAGATGCGCTTTTAGCCAAGCGCTATCTGGACATGAACTCAAGGCTTGTTTAAATAAAACTTGCGCTTGTCCATAATTTCCCATCAAACGTTGAGTATCCGCTTGGTGGGCTAAATTCCAACAGGTTTTTACGTCGCTCATAATAATGAACTCCTCTTTCTACGAGCCTTTAAATAGGCTTGTAAATTATAAGACAAACATAATCAAATGTACAACCATTTTCTGCGTCTAATGCTGATTTTTTCATCAAATCAATCACATAAATCATAAGAATCACAGTTCATCGTTATGCATTTGTTATCAATGACTGAAAACGTGGGTCATTACGTAAATGAAGCCATGCCAAATCGTGATGTGCTAAGCCCCAAGGCTCATCTCCTAATAAAATGGCTTGTTGGAGATAGTCCAAGGCTTGATTACGATGCCCATCAATGGCTGCCAAGCCACCGAGTCGGTAAAGGGCCAAAGCACGTTCCTTTGTATTAAGCGCCATTTGCGTCGCAGTTCGCGTTTTTTCAATTTCAGTTTGAGCTTTGATTACTCCATTTTGGTGGGCTTTGACGACAGTCAACGTGTACAAAGTGATAAAATCATTGGGGCTTTCTTTTA
>CAYFOB010000188.1:0-7538 GCA_964344525.1 uncultured Thiomargarita sp. | reverse complement strand
CATTAGCCCCCTCATAATAATCATCTCAATCACATAAATCACAGTTCAAATTATTCAGACAATGGATGAAAAAAACAACCAACTAAAGATGCAAACAACAATGACTCATAAAAAACTCGCATTCGCCACACTGGCAGCACTTGGCCTACAACTGGGTGCATGCAACAATGAAACAGACCACAAAAATGCCCACGAAAATGGCCCTGCCCATTGGAGTTATGAAGGTGAAACGGCTCCTAACCATTGGGGCAAATTGTCTGAGGAATATGCCTTGTGCAGCACAGGCAAACAACAATCCCCAATTGATATTACTGAAAGCGTCACCACCAATTTGCCTCCGTTGATGTTCAATTACAGCCCAATTCCGCTGATTATCGAAAACAACGGACATACCATTAAGATAACGGCAGATAAAGCAGGTACTTTGAAGATAGGTGATGATGAGTATCAATTACTACAATTTCACCACCATACGCCCAGCGAAGGCGCTATTAACGGCGAACGGGCAGATATGGTTATCCATATGGTACACAAAAATGCCCAAAACCAATTGGCAGTTGTCGCCGTTTACTTCAATACAGGCGACACGGCTAATCCCTTGATCGAAAGCCTGTTGAAAGTGATGCCCAAAACCGAGGGTAAAGCGCAACAACATGAGACACAAATAGATATCAACCAACTGCTACCCAAGGATCAAAATTATTATACCTTTGAGGGTTCATTAACCACGCCTCCTTGCACCGAAGGCGTTAAATGGCTGATACTCAAACAATCAGTGTCCATTTCGGCAGCGCAATTGACACAACTTAAAGCAGTGTATCTTGCAAATGCCCGCCCATTACAACCGTTGAATGATCGTAAGGTGCTTTCTTCCAATTAGTTTTCTTCTCGTTCCCAAGCGCCTGCTTTACACTCCAAAAAAATTTGGAGTGCAAAGCAACACACCTGTTTCTAACATTTTAACTCCTTCCTTGGGGACTAATAGGATAAACTTATGAAATACTTTAGTGGACTGCTATTTCTAGCCGTTATGGCTTATTTGGCTTCACCCTATCTACACCTTTATCAGCTCCATGAAGCGATTGCAAATAATGATCATGTGGCACTTGAAAAACTGGTCGATATTCAAGCAATACGCGAAGAACACAAAGAAAACCTAGAATGGAAGGCTAATTATACACTCAGTGATCAGAATGACATATTCTCAGGCATTGTGCGTGAAGGGGCTAAAGCCTTAGGCGATGCCGCAGTGGATAAAATAATCAATGTCAACCGAATACTCGCTTATTTGCGTCAATTTGAAGGGCCCTTGTGGGATCAAGTGACATTTGCCTTTTTTGAATCGCCTACCCGTTTTACGATTCGATTAGGGCAATTAGGGCATTATCCCACCCATGTTCAAATGACTTTGCAAGATTGGAATTGGCGTATTACTGCGATTTATGATTAAACTATGGACAAGCTAGAACAATTACGTCAACGTCTTGCCGAATTTGCTGCAGTGCGTGATTGGGATCAATTTCATTCCCCCAAAAATCTCTCCATGGCTTTAATCGCAGAAGCGGCGGAAATTATTGAACATTTTCAATGGCTCACAGAAGAACAAAGCTTGTCCGCTGAGAAACGGCAAGCTGTGAGCTATGAATTAGCTGATGTGCTGATTTTTCTCATTCGTCTCGCTGATAAATTAGATATTGATCTCATTGCGGCTGCCCAAGCAAAAATCCAAATCAATGAAACTCGTTATCCTGTCAGGCAGGTAAAAGGTGATGCCCGTCGCGCTGATGAGTATTCTTCTGATGAGACTTAAGTTTGGTTGCCTGTGGTTTCTTTAAAATAGGTCATCCCCTCAATTATGAAACGCTTTTTCAAACTTCTATTAAGCATATTGGGTGGACTGATAGCACTGATGTTAATTGCTATTCTTATCATCGTGTTTGTCATAAACCCCAATGACTATAAAACCCAAATTGCAGATTTCGTTAAAAACGCAACAGGGCGTACTTTAATCATTAAAGGTGACATCAAACTGACTTTTTACCCTTGGTTGGGGCTCAATTTAGGTGAAGTCAGTTTAGGTAATGCCCCTGGTTTTGAGGCGCCTAATTTTGCAAAAATAGACCTAGCAAATGTGGGGATTAAGGTTCTACCCTTATTAAACAAAAAGATTGAAATCGATACAATCTCACTATACGGCGCACACATCACCTTAACGCGCAAACCAAATGGTCAAACTAATTGGGACGATTTAGTCACTGAAAATTCTCAGCCAAAAGAATCAACTCACATCGGAAATTTTAAAATCGACGGTTTAGATTTACGTCATGCTCAAATTATTTGGGATGATCAACAAGCCGGTTCACGCTATGAACTTTCTGATGTGAATATAAACACATCTGCCATTAGATTGAATGAACCCATTAAATTCCAATTTAACGCCACCGCCGCCACCAGCGGTGCCATGACACTCAATGGGAAAATAAAATTAGACAGTCAAATCACCCTCAATTTGGAAAATCAACAATTTCGCATAGCGCCATTCACAGTAACCTTACAAAGTGAGCAAATACCTGAAGGAACGATTTCAATCAACACGCAAACGATTGAAGTTGATTTAAAACAACAAACCGCAATGCTAAGCGGATTGGCAGCCGAAGTGATGGACGCTCTTTTGATCGGTGACGTGCAAGCTAATCATGTTCAAACTAATCCAACATTGTCAGGAGAAATCAAACTGGTGGGCTTAAACCTGCAAAAGGTTTTAAAACAATTTAATTTACAGAACCTCCCTGGAGAAAAACTGTTAGAAATGCTTGGCTTTGAGGCGCAATTTGAAGCCAACCTTGCCAAGGTCAGCTTAAAAAATATACACCTGCGGCTTGACGACAACCACTTGACAACCCCTGAAATCAACATTAATTTGGATCAAAAAACCCTGAATGCTGATGCACTTTCACTTGAGCTGCTAGGTATCAACCTTAACGCTCAAGTAAAGCTTAAACAAATATTTTCCCAACCGACAGGAACTGCACAACTTAACATAGCGCCCTTCAATCCGCGACTATTGCTCAAACGTTTGGAACAGGCACAACTTTTATCAGAACTGTCACTGCCTGATGAAAAAGTCTTACCATTAAAAACAGCAACGTTAAAAACCCAATTTGAACTCCATCAAGCAAACGAAGTCAGTATCAAAAATCTACACTTACATTTGGATGACAATCAATTAAAAATTCCCCAAATTAACGTCGATTTAAACAAAGAAACCTTGGATTCACAAACATTTTCACTTCACGCCTTGGGAATGAATTTGAAAGCGCAAGTTCAAGTTCAACAACTATTTAGCAACTTAAAAGCCCAAGCGAAATTGACTTTAGGACCATTTAATCCGCAAAAGGTACTTAAACGCTTAGGGCAAAAGCCGTTGGTGCTTCCAGCGCCTTTTAAACTCCGGAACGCTACCCTGCGAACCCATTTAAGTGTCACACCCAAAGATGTGACAATTAATAATTTACGTTTTACAGTTGATGAACACCACCTCAAAACCAAACAAATCAAATTCAATATCGCCAAAGACACATTAATTTTAAAACATTTAACACTCAAAACCTTAGGGGCAACACTTTATGGCAATCTATTTGCTAAGCAAGTTTCAACACAATTGGCGTTACAAGGCTCACTTAACGTACCTGCCTTTAACCCACGTTACTTATTAAGGCGTTTAGGGCAACCTTTAAAAACCACAGATCCAAGAGCCTTACGTACTTTATCGCTACAAACACGTTTACAAGGTGGCTTGTCCCAGTTACGTTTAGATCAGCTCAAAATACGATTAGATGAAAGTACCTTAAAAGGAAATATTCGCGTCCAAGATTTTCAAAATCCGGCGATTGCTTTTTATATGATGCTAGACAATATCGACATAGATCGTTATTTACCCCCCCCTCAAAAGACAGAATCCCAAAAAAGCAAACCTCCACTCTCTGGTGAAGTTGTGCTAGCACCGCTGGGCCTATTACGCGCTTTAAATCTTAATGGTATATTTAAAGTGGATGAACTCAAAGCCGCCAAAATTACAATCAATAACATCTATTTTGATGTTTCAGCAAAGCAAGGTAAAATTCATCTGACGCCCAGAGCAGCCCTTTATCAAGGGACCTATCATGGCAATATCATGCTGGATGCTCAACATAACCCGCCGCATATCCGTGTTGACCAAACGATGAGGAATGTTCAAGCGAGTCCATTACTCAAAGATTTGGTTGGTAATAACCAAATAACAGGCACAGCCAATATGACGACTAAATTGACGAGCGAAATAACAAGCACAACGCACATACAAAACAGCTTGACTGGCACAATTCGCTTTTTTTTTTAGATGGCGCAATCAAAGGGTTTAACCTAAAACATTCGCTTCAAAATTCCAAAACCCTACTCATTGGAAAACCGTTGCCTTATGACGATTCGGTGCAAACAAAATTTCGCAATTTGCTCGGAACATTTCATATAAGAAATGGCATGTTGTATAATGACGACTTATTTTTGATATCAGAACAATTGCGCGTCAACGGCGGTGGACAGGTGAGCCACCAAGAAATGTTTTTTTATTTGGAAACCGTTATTTTGGACGCAGGCAGCAACAAAAACTTAGAAACAATCAAAGGTTTTATAATCCCCCTCCAAATCATAGGCCAGTTCAATTCACCGGTTTTGTATATGGATTCAGCCAAACTGTTAAAACAATTCCCAGGTGCAGCAAAACCGTTGATAGATTTTTTAGGGCATTTTAAACTGGGTGATTTATTGAAATGAAAACTTGGACTCCAAAATAATCTTAATATAACTATGAAAATTTGCTTTATTATGTACCCTTGGAAAAAAGTAGAACCTGAAACGGATTCTACATTAAGGCTCATTTATGAGTCTCTTACTTAAGAACGCCAAAAACACCAAATGATGCTCCGGTTATGTCTAAGGGGTAAGCTCCCTGGGGTGATAAAACGTCTATCACCTTTGTTAAAAAACGAATCAAAATATTTCTCGCACCATGTACATCTCGGTTCACCCTTTTTCCTTGGAAGCGAATTGAAGCTTTCCCACCCAAGTTATGGTAAATTGAACCATCCCACAAGGTTTTGGAAGTATATGATTCATTGGTATCTATCACCGTCTTGCCATACTTTTTAGCCATCCACTTCAAAGTTTGCTTGAACTTATAATGTGCCAATCCAAGCATTCCTCTAACCGTTTTACGCCTGATAAATCGCTTGCGAGTTTCATCGCTCTTTTTCACCATTTGCTTGGTTTCAAAGGTAGGAAGTAAAATGACATCATAAATTGAAACCAAGTCATAAGCTACACGCCTATGCAAATCTTCCACCAAGTTTTGTTGTCTCGCCTTAACTTGGTGAATTTTTCGGTTAACATGAATCAACCAATCTTGAACCCATTGTTTTGATCCATCTTTTTGCTTTAACTTGTCACGTGTTGACAAAAGCCGATCAAGTTCTAACATCAATGGCACCAATCGCTCATTAACAAAACCATCACCATAACTAACCGCATCATTGCCACTAAAAGCGGTTTGAAACGTTCTAACACCCGGGTCAAGAGCAACAATGGATAAAGCCTCTGTTTTGGTTGGCTCTACAGATTGAATCAATCTGACATTAGCAAACCATTGACCATTTGTGTACGTCACGACAACTGTTTTGCCAATCGCCTCATCTGGAGCGCCTTCTGTCCAAGTACACCCTTTTAAGATTTTAGGAAAGACTTGTTTTTTCGCACTGAGTCTAGGCACAACAAAATATTGCTGTGGTGCGTTTCTTGACATAAAAGACATCTCAGCCTTTTCGCCTTTCATCCTTTTCTTAATCACAGCACTACGTGTATCACAGGCTTTTCGATAAGCTGCTTGAACTAAATTGCTATTGTATTTCGTTTCATTTTCCTCACATTCTTGTATGCACCAATCACAAATCTGAGTTCTAAATTCAGCATGTGGTTTGCGTCCTTTACGCATAAACTCAATTGTCAAATTGTATGCACGACGAAAAAGATTTAAAGCATCAAACCACAAAGCTTCATCATTCGGATAAATCCTTATCTTTTTGCTTATGATTACGTCTTGCGCTTCTTTTCCCGTAGTGGGAATTGATGAAGCTTGTTTTGATAGCAATAAGCGTTTTGGTATCGAATTGCTCGGAATTATCTGCTTCTTCCAGAAGTTCGATTCGTCCACCTGATAATTCAATAATCCACTTAATGAGTGCGAATCCAGTTCGGGTAATTCGATCTGATGTGGTTGCCACAATATGCAATGGATTGCCGTTGATAGCGAGTTCCAAAATGGTCCTATATCCTCGTCTATTTTGGTTAAATCCCGAGGCAACGTCAGAAATAAATCGCGCATCAGGGTATTTGCTTGTAAGCAATTCTTTTTGCTTTTCAAGAGAACTTTTTTGTTTGGCACTGGACACTCTTGCATAGAGAATAGTGGCGATTGGCTCATCGACCCAAACTCGGTAATGTCCCCCTTTGGTTTTCTTAACCTCTTCAAACTTACCTTCCAATATCTGCGTTTAGGATAGTTTCATTAGTGACAGAATATTTTTTGGCTAAAAATCCGGTTGACTTATACATAACTAAAATCACATTTGGTGTTTTTGGTGATTTTAGTGTTTTTGGGGTTTAATGTCAACTGTTTTGCGTGGACATACTGTCGCAATCACAACGCCCCATAATTTAACAGTACGGGATAGCATTACCAGCGCTTTTTGCAACGTGATCAAAAACCAAGAATTACGCAAAAATATGAGGAATACGATCCTGATCAACAAAAATTGGACTTTTTCGGAGACAGAACTTAATGCGCTCATACATCATGAATTAGGCGTACATTTGATAACCAGATATCTGTCTGGCAATTTGACGCTGGCACGGTTAAAAATTTTGGCTTTGCGTGTTATTGCGGTGGATATGATGGTTAATAAAAACACTTTTTTGCATACCTTCCATACTTTGATGGATTTTTTTGGTATTCTCAATGAATTAATCTCCAGACAGATTGTAACATCACCAAAATATATGCCCGTTTCGTTTTCCATGAAAAGGAAAGAGCATCCTATCCTTGATTATTTAATCAGTTCTATTCGTTAAGTACTGAAATTTTTTAACGCGCTTTTAGAGTTCAAACAAATACCATTTTTTCAAAAAATGGTATTTGCGTTTAAGTTTTGTAATTTTGGCAAGTTACGTGTTTACCATAGCAAGTATCTCATTTTTAACAAATAACAGGTTTTTATAAATGGCTTTTAAATCTTCTATTTTAGTTGAGTCAAAATTCTGTGAAATAAAATATTGATATTTATGAAGTGCTAATTTTTCTAAGATCGCAAAATGCCAATGACCACCGGTAATATAAGCCCCTTTGATGAATCTCCAATCATTTAATTCAACCGCCGTAATCAGTTCGGCTAACAATTGTGGTCTGGGATTACCATACTCTTCATGCCTTTTAAACTCTTGAATAAAAA
>CAYFOB010000187.1:0-7610 GCA_964344525.1 uncultured Thiomargarita sp. | reverse complement strand
CCGTTGCTATCTTTGTTTGTGGTGCCTGCGGTTTATTTGTTGTGGAAAGGGTGGGGATTTAAGTAATATTTTTTCTGAGTCAGACATCAAACTTCAAATTCTGATGTCTGATTCAAACAATACCAGCTTATTAGCTTTTATCTCTTTGATGCCGTTTGGATTTAAAATCGCTATTTAAATTATTGATTATAAGGCAAATATTCTATTATTTTCGTAAATCTGTTAAATTTTGATCATCAATATAAACAAAGGACTAATTTATTGTGGGTTCAGGGCCAATAGCAGGTGTTATAGAAGCCAGTTGTCGTGTTAAATCTATTAAAGCCCTACTCAATTATTATCCATGTAGAGGCATAGAATTTATTTTTGACCCTAAAAGGAATATATTTTTGGTTGGCAAACCGAAAAATTTCACAACTCTCACTGGCTCACCTCACCAGCAATTGGCACGGAGTATTGATGCCGATGAATCGGTGGTACTTGGAGGGATATTCACAAGAGGCGCTGATGGCAGTATCATGACAAGAGAAGCGAGTGGACATTTTTGGCAAAATTGGACACCTACTATGCGAGAACAATTTGTCAAATACATGAAAACTATAGGAATCATTGTTAATCACGAAGAAGGTCATTAATTGCTATGAATCAATTAGAACTTGCCAACTTATTAACAACAAAACCACAACAATGGAAAACCTCAATGCTTAGAGGTGAAAATAAATCAGTACGTTGGGTTCCCATTATTGATGTGACTGGCAAAAATTTTTATTTAGGCTTAACTGAAGAAGGCTATTGGGTAGCAAATTCGCGTGATCAATTACTCAAATTGGGTCAAAATGGCTTTTTTGTTCCTTTATTACCCGTACTAGAGCAAAATTATGAAAAATTTCTCACTCATTTTAAAGTGTCTTTAAAAAAAGTGGGGCTTCCTATTTCCATTGTTTCATTTTTTCCTTGGTTAGAAACTATTATCTGTGGTTTAGAACAGGGTTCAGATTACTGGGCTGCATTAGCACTCAAATGGCTAGAATCATGTCAAGAATTACAAACGATTGAAATTGAATCAGTACTGAATAAAGTTTCTAAGGCAAAATGGGCATCTCAAAAGGTGAGACAAAGAAGTAAGCGGTTAAAGTTTGCGATTTCAAAGTCATTAGATAAAAAAGATGACTCCTTATTTCAAAAAACGAACAAAATGCTGATGATTACAACAGACTCTTGGCATTTATTTTTAGAGGGAACAAATAACCGAAATGCTTATTCTCATTCATTTTTGGAGTTACAAACAAAACCTTCTGTGGACTTGAAAAATTCTACTATTAAACCAATATCTTCAAATATTGTTAGTTTTAAATCTGACAGAAGAATTCAAATTTATAATCGCTAGGTTACTTAATAATGTCTCCAGAAATTAACCAAAGTGAAATATCATTTCACAAACTTAACGAATACCAATTTGAAGATATGTGTCGTGATTTGTTGGATACAGAACCTAATATTGCGACATGTGATACTTATGGCGTACGTGGACAACCGCAAGAAGGTATTGATTTACTTGCTTATCGAAATGATGGGGATGGAATTGAAGTAGGGCAATGCAAATGCTATAAGGATTTTCCTCCTGCTAAAATACGTGAAGCCTCTGATAAGTTTTTTGAATATTGGGAAAAACATTGGTCAAAGAAAAACGTCAGAAGGTTTATTCTATTTGTTGCATGTGATTTGGATAAACGGCAACGACAAAATGAAATAACAAAACAAAAGGAGCGTTTTACCAAAGTTGGGGTAAATTACGAGGCGTGGTCAAAAGCGACAATCCGAAATAAACTCAGAGCACATCCTGGTATAGTAGCAACGTATCTTTCCCCTTCTGATTATTGGGTACAAATGATTTGCGGACAAATACCATCGAATTCACCATGGATTTATGAAAAAACACAACAAACAAATGCTATTGTTAATACGGCTCCGCTAAGTCAATTAGAGCATTTAATGGTTCATATTTCGGCTGAACATCAAAAAAAACTAGGTACCATGCTGGTTGCTTTTCATCAAGGACGCAAAACGGAAGTTATTGCATGGGTTCAAAAACTCAAAAGTGATCAAATACTTTGGACAACATTAGCGAGAGAATTTAAGGCTGAATTGCTTTGTTTAGAAGCGAAACTCGCGTTGTCTGAACCAAATAATCTTCATAATGTTAAGCAACTTGTTAAGGAATCAAAACAATTCGCTCCTTCAAAAAATCAAAACAGATTACAAGCACTAATTTTATACCTAGAAGGAAAACAGAATGACGCTATTAAACAATTTGAAGGACAAACAGATATTGATAGTCTTAATCTCAAAGCGACCTTTTTACTTGGTATGGGAAAAATTGATGATTGTCAAGCAATTTTAGATTTTGAAAATGCGAGTTTTAAACCTAATGCTGAAACCTTTAGAATACGGGCTTTATCATATTTGATTAGCAAAAATTTAAACCAAGCACATCTTGAAATTCAAAAAGCATTAGAACTAGAACCTCGTTGGTATACCATTCGTTTTGTGGCGGCTATGCTCAATTATTTTAGTGCCTTATCTCCTGCCGCATTACCAAAACAACTTGTGCCATGGCCAGAACCAGTAGAGTGGGATTTAATCAAACGTGGTAATGCCAGTTTTACTTATTTGCGAAAAGCTGAGCAAATTTTTCAGGAGCTTCTTGAAAATTCTGAAATAGGAGAACGACAATTTATTGAAATTTGGCGTTTAGCTTGTTTAGCCAATGATGATGAAAAACAACCAGAAGCATTGCAATATTGCCAAGCCATTTTACAAACAAACCCTGCTCATTCTCTTGCTATTATTTGGGCTTATGCACATCATTTTGAAATCAATTTAAAACCAAGTAAAAAAGCCCTTCAAATTTTGATTGCTCAGAAAAAAGCAACAAATCTCCATATTATTGCGCTTATTATTTGCTATTTTTTATCTAAAAAAATCAAAAAAGCCATACACTTACTTGAAGAAACAGAATCTATTTTTCAGCAAGAACAAAGCATAACATTATGGCATTTTTGGCACATACATTTATTAGTGCTTGATGAAAAACCTGAAGTGGCAATGGCAGCAATAGAAAATTCTACATTTCAATCAACCGAAGAACTTCAGTATGCCAAAAGTTTTACGTTACAAGCCATTGCTAAAAGAAATAAAGATTGGCAATCACTTGTCCAATCTCTTGAAAAAAGTTATAAAGATACTCAAAATCCTATTTTTTTAATAGATTGTTGTAAATTGATGGCAGAACAACAAAAATGGGATTATATCGCTGAACATGCTAAACAGTTAATCGAAAAAATTGGCACAAGTGAAGCCGTCAGACTTGCCATTATTGGTACTTACAATGCCAAGCAGTATGCTCGTAGTCTTGAGTTATTGAACGAATACCAAGGATTTTTTAAGCAAAGAAAATTACCTAATCAACTTAGACAACTTAAAATAAATTGTCAATGCTCGTTGGGCATTTTACCAAAAGCCGTTATTGAAGCGGAAAAATTGGCAAATGATGATCCAACTACCCAAAATTTAATTTATCTTGCGGAAGTTTATTTTATTAAAGGGGATATAAAAAATATAGCTATTGTTGCACGTAAGCTCCGCGATTGTCCTGATATAACTACAAAGCAATTACTTAAAATAGCTCGTTGGATTCGATTAGAAGATCAACCATTGGCACAGTTTTTATGGAAACGTGCCACAAATATTGCTGATGAAGATGTCATAACAGCATATAAATTAGGACATGAACTCGGCTTAGAAAAAGAACTTGAGGAACTGACAAGACGAATGATGCAACTTGGGCATGAAAAACGTGCCGGTATTGAAGCGCTGACATTTGATGAAACCATTTCATTGATAAAACAACAACGAGAACATGGAGCAAAAATTTTTGAAATTTATCATGATGGAAATATACCTATTCATATCATTGTTGATGAATTAAATCAACTCATAGTGACTTTCTATCACGAGATTCTTCAAAAAAATGAAACCAATTCAAATTCCAAGGGTAGATTTGTTTTACTTGCTAGACATGGAGGGCGTGTACTGAATGAAGGTTTTCCAGATAATCAATCAAAATGGAGACTTAACCTTGATATAACCGCTATTTTATTAGCTGCACATTTGGATATTTTGAATGAAGTTGAAAATGCTTTCCAACCACTTCGTATTCCAGCAAAATTGATGCAAGCGCTGTTACTTATGCAAAACAAAAGTAACTCTTTTCAAGCAACATCTTGGCTAAATAATTTAATTAATCAACTTAGACAAGGCATTGACAATGGTATTTATGAAATAATTCCCACTAAGACAACCAATGAAATACGCTCTGACACCTTGAATTATGAAGTGCTCAAATCTCTATTGGATTTGGAAGCGCATAAAAATGATGTGATATGGGTTGATGACAGATATCTCAATGGCTATTCCCATTCTGGAACGATACCAATTATTGGCATTAATGAAATTTTAAAAGCGCTTGTCGCTACCAAGAGTTTAACAATTAGCCAATATTATGCCAAATTGACTCAATTACGGGCTGCGAATATACGTTACATTCCAATCGAAAAAAATGAAATTATCTACCATCTTCAACAAGCTAAAATTGAAAATCACGAAATTTTAGAAACGCAAGAACTGTCTATTCTTCGGCGTTACATAGCAGCTTGTTTATTAGAAAGTGACAAACTACAACGCCCACCTATGCCTGAAAATAGCTCAGATCAAAATGGAGAAATTGCATTTTTATTCACTTTTAACAGAGCAGTCATCACAGCTCTTGTTGATTTATGGAGGATTGAAACAGATGAAAAGGTTTGTCAAATACGTGCAGAGTGGATAATAACAAATCTTTATATAGATTACATTGATCTTTTTAATGTCACACAAATATCAAAAAATAATCAAGATGATTTATATTTACTTGCCATTTCTCTTTCAGGACTACTTTCTTATGCCTATGCTTTCCAACCCCGTTTAAAAAAAGAGGCAAATCCTATTCGTCACCAATATTTTGAATGGGTATTTACTCGAATTTTGCAAAAAAGATTTAAGGGAAATCCAAATCTTCTAACAACTTTTGTTGAATTTGTAAAAACTAATTTTTTTCTGAGTATTCTGGAAGATAAGGAGATAGGAGACAAAGACATAAGAACTTTTTTGGTTAACAAATTTTATCAAGATTTACCAAAAACTATCCAAAATGAATTGAGACGTGATACCCATTTCATGGGACTCATTGGTATCAGCTCAATAAATACCATAAAAATTGATGATTTGAGTTTTAAATCAGAAGATTTTGGTTGGGCAGCCAAAAAAGCGATTAATGGCTATCAAGCGACAATTGTGGAACTTGACAACAATCTAAATGTCACTTTTTCTCCCCTTGAAAAACATGATGGTAATGAGGTTTATTATAATCATCCCAATACTAATAAAAAAACAATCATAACAGGGGGATTAGAAATATTATTGGAATCACCGACAAAACGAGAATCCGTTTTGCAAAAAAATAGGCATTGGTTTGATTGTTCTGATAAAAGCTTTAAACAAGCTGTTGCAGAACTTGCTTCTATGGAAGATGTTCAACAACGATTAAAAAAAATGGAATCATGGCAAAATTCAAGCGCAGCTGTTTATTACCTTGAATTACCTAATAAAATTATTGAAAACCAAATTTGTCAATTTTCTGATTTCTTACCACCGAGTGCAGAAGGGTTACTTCGACATTTCCGAATCACTCAGAAAATGGCAAAAACAGATAAATTTTCAGATATTTTTGCCACTATTACTCAACAACTTATTGATGAAGAGAAACTGATTGATGCAATGGAACGTATTATCGCATTACCAGTTTCACTTCCTCTTAGCTTGAAAAATGCAGTTGCAAAATTGTCATCAGAGAAAAAACGAGCCCTTGTTAAAAAAATTATTAAAACTAACAGTGCCCCACTTTCAAAAATTCACTTTGTACATTTGCTTTTGAATGATAATTCACCAGCTTATCAACGACTTGCACGAAGAATTATCAAAAATTTGTTCAGCAAACAAGGCTCTCAAGAAATTGAAAGTTTCTTATTGTTTCTCAGGTGGATTAATGAAAAATTAAGTCATTGGTTTTCTGATTGCTCTCCATCTATTCGACTTGCAATGGTTTGGGCACATGCACATCGGCTTTTTAGTATTTTTATGTCATTACAGCTACCATTGGATTGGTTTCATAAAACATTTAATCAACCAACACAACACCTTCAACTAGAAATATTTAAATATGAATTTGAGTATCGCTTTGATATTGCTCATCCGAATTTCGTCGAGAAAGATACTTTTCTTATGGCTGGAATAGCCTATGGCATAGGTAAAAAGGCTATTGATGAAAAATTACAAAATATTTTTCTGAATACAGTTTTTATCGAAATTAAGGGAGAGCGATTTCCAAACCCTTTATTTTTGAGAGATACTAGTCGAGCAAGTAATGGTTTATGTTCATTTTTAGGTGGCTCTTTTGGTAAAAAATTGATTCCATTATTGGGAAATGACAATGTTAAATTGTTTACACAATCTTCTATAAAATCATTTTTAGAGGAAATACTTAATAAATTAGTAGAAACTCCTAATGATTTGTCTACGTGGTTGCAGCTTTATCTGGTGTTTGGCTATCTACCAGCTAATAAAAATTTTGTGGCGCAATTCAAAGTTATTATTCTTCAAACAAATTTTACCAAACTATTAGAACAAAATGTTTCCAAAGGTCATTTTGTGATGAAAATGACTTCATTACAAATAGCCCATTTTCAGGATGAAAATCTCCAACTTTATTTAAAACAACAATTTTTTAACAATTTAAAATTTTTGACTAATCAAGAATTTGATGAACTTTCATTAATTGAATCAGCATTTAATCTTTCACTTGCAAGACAACCTGCCGATAAAGCAATTGCTGAATTTGTAGGAATTGTCACACAACTTATAGAAACTTGTCATTCGTTGATACCTATGTGCAAACTTATTATTCAACGTTTTTGCGAGGAATTACCAGTTTCACAAAGCCAACAATTTTGGCGATTATTGGTTCGATTGCGTACTGAGTAGGAAAACAATCAACATCCTCCTTATATCAGTTCATCGATTTTACCGATTTTATGAAAAATAATAAATAACCCTAACTTTTTTTAAAAAAGGACCAAGAATTGGATCATCTTCCACTCGTTTATTCATAATCTGCTGTGCTTCTTCTTCAGGAATCGATGAAAATTCTTCTGCTATTTGTTTTTGGAGACTCCACTTCATTTGTACACAATCAAATTTTTTTTTCATAAGGAGACTACCTCTTTAGGTGAATAAATTGAAATTTGTTTGTAGCCCTTAAGCAAATTAATACCGTGATAACCTGTACTTGACGAATGCCATTAAAAGCCGCCTCCTGCGTTTCAACCAGCCAACTTAAACTCGGAAATTCCGCACATAATCCCACATATTCTCCATCTTCTTGAGCCCAAGTAACACGATACTGGGGTGGTGAAAAAGAGGTTGATTAGCTCGTTAAAACTTGATCCTATTTTTAT
>CAYFOB010000186.1:3894-7618 GCA_964344525.1 uncultured Thiomargarita sp. | reverse complement strand
TTTTCTGAAAAGGTAAAGAGTCTTCTCTCATTTTTTTCCAAAACAGCCTCTGAGCGCTCTTATCCACAAGGCAAAAGCGATTTGGAATTTGTGGGCAAATATCATGAAAAGTTTGCAGGGCTACGCTGGGTGATTGAATTTAAGTATTATTCCAATACAAAATTCAAAGAGTTTAAGACAACTCTTGAAGAATTTGAGTTACAGGAGGAAGATACTCAACAAATTGCGGGTTATGTTGAAGGTTTAAAAGAAGAGTATCCTGAGGCGAAAATTTCACAATTTGTGATTTATTGTATTGGAAATCAGGGATTTCGGGTGTTTGCTGTTTGAGTCGAGTGAAACCCACCAAATCGCCTAAAAATGGATTTTTATTACAACTTATCCTTTCTTAAATATAATCCTTGTAGTTTAATAACAAAATGTTCCGTCTCAGCCAATACATAAAAGAACTCGTAAATCCCACGCCCCTAAAAGCGGTGCGCCAACCATCGGGGCCAGTCGTTATTTGGAATCTCATCCGTCGCTGCAATTTAACTTGTAAGCATTGCTACTCAATTTCTGCCGACACGCATTTTCCAGGTGAGTTGTCCACCCAAGAAATATTTAAAGTCATGGATGATCTTAAAGAATTTTCTGTCCCTGTGTTGATTTTGTCCGGTGGAGAGCCATTGCTACACCCCGATATTTTTAACATTTCTCACCGTGCCATTGATATGGGCTTTTATGTCGGCTTGTCTAGCAACGGTACTTTGATTGATGAAAATAATATCAAAGCCATTGCTGCTGTTGGTTATAATTATGTTGGAATAAGCTTGGATGGCCTGCAAGAAACTCATGATTATTTTCGTCGTAGTCAAGGCGCATTTGATAAATCCTTGCATGCTATTCGCTTGTGCCAAGATCATGGCATCAAAGTTGGTTTGCGTTTTACGCTAACTCAAGACAACGTCCGCGATTTTCCACACATGCTACAGCTCATGGAGAAGGAAAATATCGACAAATTTTATTTATCTCATCTCAATTACGCAGGGCGCGGCAATAAAAACCGTAAAGAAGATGTGGTATATCAAATGACATGACAAGCGATGGACTTGTTATTTGAAACGGACTTAAAAATGCTACAGGCAGGCAAACAACGGGAATTTGTGACCGGCAATAATGACGCTGATGGCGCATATCTACTTTTATGGGCACAACAACGCTTTCCCCACAACCTTGAACACTTGCGTGCTAAATTGGTGCAATGGGGTGGCAACTCTTCTGGCGTGAATGTTGCCAACATTGACAATTTAGGCAATGTACACCCAGACACTTTTTGGTGGCACTATTCACTAGGCAATGTGCGAGAACGCCCATTTTCAGAAATTTGGCCAGACACATCAGACCCACTTATGGCAGGACTCAAACAACGCCCGCGCCCACTCAAAGGGCGTTGTGGGATATGCCAATATTTGGCTATTTGTGGCGGCAATACTCGCGTGCGAGCGCATCAGCTAGTGGATGATTTTTGGGCAGAGGATCCGGGGTGTTATTTGACAGATGAGGAAATTGGGATTTGAATTTGACTTATCTGCCGAGTCCAAAGCAGAAGCGTAAGGGCGTGAGCAAATCACTGTTCCAAAGCTAAAGCTTTGGACTCCGTGCCGTTTTCCGTGCGGTTTCCGCCAAAGCATCTTGAATAATCTAATGGATAAGGCAACTGATAGTTTACTGATGTTCGCAACGTTTTATAAACCTTAGTTATTTCAATGATATACTCGCCAAATAAGGCGTTTCAGGATTGACAATCAGCTTTTCTTGTTTGGCATCTATTAAAATATCCATATCTTCAATTGGAATGACTCCTAATAATATCTGATCTGCGCCAGGTAAAACCACCGCATTGGTTGTTGTTTTACGATTCTCAAAACGAATTTCGACAGGACCAACAACGCTTAATTTTTGCCGTGAACCGTCTGCAAGTCTAGCTTCGCGCTCATCCAACTCAATTAAATCCAGTTGAATTTTGATATTTTCATTGATGGTGAGTGTAGAAGCACCGCTATCAACTAAAGCATTGACATTCATTCGCTTCACTTCAGTTGGTTTAATGTAGCCTTTTTGAGCCAAAAAAATTTCACCCGCATTGACTAATTCTATATTGGCATAAACTAATCCCATAATGTGCCTCTTAGGAGTCCAAACTTTAGTTTGGTTGGATTCACATAGTATGTTTTTGTATCAGTGTGTTTTTCGGGGCTGTATTGTATCATAGAACAACTACAAGTATTCAAAGCTCCAAAATATAATTCTGATGAATATGGCCCCTCATTGCCATCGACAGGGTTTGCTTCGCAAACCACTTTGCGAAGCAAAGTCGCATGCATTCCCAAGCGGGAGCTTGGGAACGAGGATGCGTAACATCAGTTACTCATTGAAATCAAAGGAAGTTTAAAGAACACATCTGTTGATAAATTGCAAAATATTGCGGAAGAAGTGGCTAAACATCAGGGGTGGCGATTTTTCGTTGTAACGTTGGATGATGCAAATTCTTTCTCACTCAGTCCAGAGGATAGTTTTCCTAGCTGGCAAATCTATCGAACCAAACTCAATAAGGAACGTGCATGAAATAACTTCGTCAACTCAAACCCAGACCTGGCAGGTCAAGCCAAAATTCGGCTGTGCCTTTGACCTGCCAGGTTTGGTTTTAACCTGGCAGGTCTTGACGAAGTTATTTCATGCACGTTCCTAAGTTATTAGTGCAATTTTCTCATTTGTCAAGTCCAAAAAACTAGAACATTGAGTTTTAATAAAGGATAAGTCAAAACATAAGAGCAAAACGGGGAGGAGATTTTGACTTATCCTTTTTTAAAAGCCATCAAAGTTTATTTAGTACAAAATTTATAATATTCATTGTTCAAATAGGCAACAAGCGCATCAATTTCTTCATCAAGCAACCCTAAGCCAAGTTCATTGTCACAAGTTAGCACCTGACTTCCTAACTTATTCAAATTTGTGACTCGACGATTTTTTCGGGTGTAAATTCTGGTAGTGTGACAATTTGAACATTCATATTCATCATGTAACTCTTTGCCTTCCTCAATAAGCGTCTCATCAGCCTGAGCAAAACTAACAGTAACTAACAACAAGCTATAGAAAAACCAACGTGTTATTTTCATAAGGGGTACCCAATTTGTAAAAAGACTTTGGTAAAAAAGCAAATGCCTGTCAATCGTATTTATTGGGGTATAATTTTTGCTTATACCCAGCAATTTCCTATTCAGTAATGAGTTTTTTTGATAATTTTATACCATTTACCTCCAATGATCAACCAAACCGACACCATCGCCGCCTTAGCCACCCCCACCGGGCGTGGAGGCATCGGCGTTATCCGAATATCAGGACCCCATACCCGCAAAATAGCACATACCCTATTGGGACGCTTACCACAGCCCCGCTATGCGACTTTCAGTGATTTTGTCGATAGCAACGGTGAATTGTTAGATCAAGGTATTGCCCTCTATTTTCCCGCGCCTCATTCTTTTACCGGTGAAGATGTTTTAGAGCTACAAGGACATGGTGGTTCTGTCGTCATGGATTTATTATTCAATGTTGTCCTCAACTTAGGCGCACGTCTCGCACGCCCCGGTGAATTTTCAGAAAGAGCCTTTTTAAATGGCAAAATAGATTTAGCCCAAGCCGAAGCCATTGCAGATTTAATCGACAGCGCCTCAACACAAGCTGT
>CAYFOB010000186.1:3463-3884 GCA_964344525.1 uncultured Thiomargarita sp. | reverse complement strand
TGCGTTGTGCGTTGCGCTCCTTGCAAGGCGAATTTTCTGCCCAAATTCAGACATTAGCTGATCAATTGGTTTGGCTGCGTAGTTATATAGAGGCAGGCATTGATTTTGTTGATGAAGAAATTGATCTCCTAGCCGATGGGCAAATCATAGAAAAAATTAAAAAATTGATCAGCGATTTGGATAACATACTGGACAAAGCCCAACAAGGCTATTTACTCAAAGAAGGTATGCGAATTGTGCTAGTAGGCGAGCCAAATGTTGGAAAATCAAGCCTACTCAATTGTTTAGCAGGTAGAGAAACTGCCATCGTCACACCGATACCAGGGACTACCCGCGACGCGATACGTGATCAAATTCTGCTTGATGGCATGCCATTGCATATCACCGATACAGCCGGATTGCGTGAAACCGATGATTTGGT
>CAYFOB010000186.1:1781-3428 GCA_964344525.1 uncultured Thiomargarita sp. | reverse complement strand
AGAAGGCATTCGTCGTACTCGGCTTGCCATCAAAGAAGCGGATTTGGTGATGTTGCTGTTGGATGATCGTTCTGCTAACCCCCATTTATTGCCTGAGAAGCCCCAATTGATTATTCACAATAAAATTGATCTCACTGGGCATCGCGCCTGCCTGACTGAGGAGGGCATATTATACTTATCAGCTAAAACGGGAGAAGGCGTTGATCTCTTAAAAAAATATTTAAAAGAAAAAATGGGACTGCATAGTAACACAGAGGGCAGTTTTATGGCACGCCGGAGACATCTTGATGCTCTACGACGTACAAAAATCGCAATCACAAACAGTTTATCTCAAATGCATCACAGTGAACTCATTGCGGAAGAATTACGTCAAGCGCAAAAGGCGTTGGGTGAAATTACGGGAGAATTCACCACAGATGATTTACTTGGGCAGATTTTTTCGACATTTTGTATTGGGAAGTGAGTACAACGGATTACGGGTAGATAAACGGAGTGAGTTAATCCACGTAATCCGTGCCTAAAGTCTCATCCCTATTCTGTCAGCCTACCACGGTTCCGAATTTCCTCATAGCGTTTCAGATGTGCATCATATTCTCTATTGGTTTTTTCTCTGTCAGCACGTAGTTTTTGCAAGGTATCTTCAGTGTCTACAATGCGTTTTTTAACACCGTCAATATTGTCTTGAATGGTCTTCAATTGACTTTTCGATGCCTTAAGCACTTTGCTTTTTTCATAACTCTCTTCCAAGTCCGCGAGGTTGCGTTTTAAACCATTGAGAATGGTTTCGATAGATTGAAGTTGTCCATCTATTGAGGTCAACACACCTTTACGGGCAAGCTCAATGTCGCGTTTGGAAGTAAAAATATCCAGAAAAGCACGATCTCTGTTGGCTTGTTCCTCACGTTCACGTTTAGCTCTTTCTTCCTTTTCCCGTTTCGCAATTTCTTCAGCAGTTGGCGCAGGTTCCACATCCTTTATTTTGTTGCCCATTTCGTCATATTCTGTAAATCCCTTTTGCGTATATTTTTGAGGAACATAATCGCCACATTCATTTATATTATCCTCATTAACCCAACATCTGAAGACCTTAGCGGCGTATAACGGTTGTGCCATTAAGCACAGAATAGAAAGTAAGATCAGCTTGTTAAGGGAAAAGTTGTTCATTGAATTTCTCCCAGTTGTTTACAGGGACGAGTTATAGATAAATTGCCGCTTTTTTTGCAAAATAAGTCAAAATACCATCCGCCCCCGCTCTTTTTATAGCCAATAACGATTCCATCATCACCGCTTTTTCATCCAACCACCCATTTTGTGCAGCTGCCATAAGCATGGCGTATTCACCGCTAACATGATAAACAAAAGTCGGTGCACCCAATTCGGTTTTAACTCGTTGCACAATATCTAAATAAGGCATGCCTGGCTTAATCATTACCATATCAGCACCCTCTTGCAAATCTAAAGCCACTTCGCGCAATGCTTCATCGCTATTTGCGGGGTCCATTTGATAGCTATACTTATTGCCCCCTCCTAACGCGCCTGCAGAGCCTACCGCATCACGAAAAGGACCATAAAAACTGGAGGCATATTTAGCAGAATAGGCTAAAATCCGTGTATGCTTATAACCATCCGCTTCAAGGGCTTGTCGAA
>CAYFOB010000186.1:0-1771 GCA_964344525.1 uncultured Thiomargarita sp. | reverse complement strand
TACTGCCAATGCGCCCATCCATCATATCAGAAGGTGCCACGATATCCGCCCCCGCTTTGGCATGTGAAAGGGCTTGTTTTACCAACACTGCTGCCGTTTCATCATTGATCACATAACCGTTGTCATCTATCAATCCATCTTGCCCATGCGTGGTAAAAGGATCTAAAGCCACATCAGTGATCACGCCTAATTCAGGGACTTCCGCTTTAAGCGCCCTCACCGCCTGTTGCACCAAACCTTCTGGATTATAGGCTTCCCTGGCATCCAATGATTTTTTATCGCTACCAACAACAGGAAAAAGTGCGATAGCAGGTAGACCTAATTTAACTAATTCTGTCGCCTCTTTGAGCAATTCGTCAATAGTGAGGCGAAATTGATCAGGCATTGAAGCAATAGCAACACGCTCTCTTTCGCCTTCCATGATAAATAACGGATAAATCAAATCGTCAATACTCAAAACATTTTCACGCATCAAACGGCGTGAAAAATCATCACGACGCATTCTACGCATGCGTAGGTTAGGAAAAGGTGCCAAGTTTGAGACTGGCATATTTACTCCTTATCGGTTAGATTAATGTAACGCAACCAGACACTAAAACGTTGCAAAAATTCTGGTTGTAGCATAAATAAAATTCCCACTATCACTACATTCAACAGCCCTAAACTCAGAAAAATATCAGGAATGCTAAAACCCGCATGTAACATTGATACTGTGCTAAGTGCCGAAGCCACCATAAATAACGCACTGAGAATATTAATCGCTGCAATCACTCGAGCACGGTAGCGAAGATTGCTGCGTTTTTGTACCATTGCACTTAAAGGGACTGTGTAAAGTCCACCAAATAACCCAATTAATATGAAATCTATTAACACTCGCCAACTACCTGAGATCTCTAAAAATTGCGCGGCATTCATTGCGCCTTCGGGTAATGCCACAAAAAGCTGACTGGCAAAATAAAGATCAATGGAAAACAATGTGATACCCATCGCGCCTAAGGGCACTACCCCCAGTTCAATACGCCCCTTCGACATTTTTTCACACATCATAGCGCCAAATCCAACGCCAACAGAAAACATTGTCAGCAACATCGTTACCACTTCATTGTTGCTACCAAGGATAGATTTACTATAGGCAGGCACTTGGGATAAATACGTTGCGCCCATAAACCAAAACCAAGAGATTGCCACCACACCAATAAAAACACTGCGATTTTCTAGCGAATATTGCATGAGTTTAAAGGTTTGGGTGGCGAAATTCCAGTTTATTTTGATATTAGGATCAGCCGCCTTTGCTTCTGGAATAAAGCGGCTACTCAAAAATCCCAGTACAGCCAGTATTACAACCATGCTTGCAATAATCAAAGGACCGTACCGTTCTATCGAAATTAACAATCCACCCAAAATCGTACCAAGCAAAATCGCTAAAAAGGTACCCATAGCCACCAAACCATTGCCACCTGTTAACTCTTTTTCTGATAAATGTTGCGGCAAAATGCTGTATTTGAGTGGTCCAAATAATGCGGATTGCGCCCCCATTAAAAACAATAAGCAAATCAACATCAATACATTTTCTGACAAAAAGGCGATGATAGCAAAAGACATGATAACAATTTCAAGCATTTTAATGCGCCTCATCAGCATGGATTTTTCATACTTATCTGCAAATTGCCCTGCAGTTGCTGATAATAAAAAAAAGGGCAAAATAAAAATACCAGCACTTAGAGGCTGTTTTGGAAAAAATGAAAAGTCTTTTTCAGAAAACGAGAAAGAT
>CAYFOB010000185.1:0-7625 GCA_964344525.1 uncultured Thiomargarita sp. | reverse complement strand
TTCTGAAAAAGACTTTTCATTTTTTCCAAAACAGCCTCTTAGACTTGTTCCTAAATAAGTAATCCCTGTAGTTGTTGTTTTTGGCAAACGATGGTAGCACTAACTACAAGGATTACTTTTAATAAAGGATAAGTCAAAACCCTTGCGCCTTTGACTTATCCTTTTTTAAAAGTAATCCCTGTAGTTATTTGCGGTTTTTTGAAATAAGGTGCCTTAAAATTTCGCCAAAAAATTCAACCACCAAGCGCGTCCAGGTTCATTAACTTGTATCGCATCAGGATTGAAAGGATCAAAATTGGCGCGGTTGACATGGTAAGCGTAAGTACGGTTAAACACATTATTTACGCCAAATCTGAGCGTAAAGAGTTTGTGGAATTCTATCGCGCTGTAAAGATCTAACACGGCAAATCCATGGGTTTGTTGAGCATCTAATCCGCTGCCAGTGTTTGGATTATCATCCACTCGCGTTTGTTGAGCGAATACACGGAGATTTCCTCCTAAATGTGCGTTCGCATATTTGTAGTCCATAGTTGTTGTGACATTAAGCGGTGGCGTTTGAGCGATTGGGCGATCATCGCTGGTATTGGTGGCATGGACGTATGCGACGGCGAGGCTGCCTGTTTTGCGCTTATCCCATTCTCCTTGGATTTCCCATTCTAAGCCGTAGAGTTGGGCATCAACATTGCGATAAATGCTGGCGTTATCATTTTGCAAAATGCCGCTTTGGGCATGGGCACGATCTCTTAAAATATAATCGGTGACTTGGTTGTAGTAAGCTGAGGTATTTAAATGCCAATCGCCCGGTTGCAGTGAGAAACCAATTTCTACTTGGTGATGTTGTTCTGGGGCTAAGTCGGGGTTGCCAATCCAACGTTTTTTGGTAGTGCTATTATTGGAGGCAAGATAGCGTTCTGTGGCATCAGCAGTTCGTACACTACGACTGAGGCTGAAAAAGGTAAATCCCTTACTGAAGCCTTTTTCATAACGGAGAAATCCGCCCACATTGTTTTCATCAACCTCTTCTGCTGTTTTGCCATAATATTTGCTATACAAAGCATTAGGAGTACCCATCGTTGTCGTTTGATTAGCTCTCGCGGCTTCGCTGGTGACTCGATCATAGCGTAAACCCATTTTGAATAAATCCATTTCACCAATAGGCATTTCCATTTCTCCAAAAACCCCGGTTTGAGTCAAATCAACATCTGGCCACATGATGGATTGTAGCATGCGAGTAGCACCGCCATAACGATTCGCATCCCGATTATTGTGTTGAGAGTCTATGCCCAATGTCCATTCTAAGTGACTACCAGTGTGCCCGCTATAACTGAATCGTCCCCCTTGGGTTTTGGACTTGGATGGGGCTAACATTTTCATTGAGGCTGGGCGTAAAGAATAATTGTCCATCACATGATCGACTTCAGAATAGTACAATTCGGCTTTGATGCCCCATTTGTCTTTATATTTGAGACGGATAGTGTCATTATCGGATTTTGGAGAATCCATGGTAGCGCCAGCGTATAAGGCATCATCAGTGCGATTGGCTTCTACATTTAATTCCAAACGGGTTTTTTCGTTGGGTGTGTAGCCAAAAATGAGGCTGCCTGTTTGGCTGCTGTAGGCAGAACGGACTTGCTTGCCATCACCATCTTCATAATTATTGGCATCCTTATATTCAATAATGCCACGCGCAAAACCAAGCGCCCCACCCACCGTCACATCTCCAAACAATTCTTTTGTCTCAGAATTGCTCATGTAGCCACCGCCAAATTGCCCTCGAATGTGTTTATCCTGAGATAAACGGGGCGTTTTTCGTTCAAATAGCACCGTGCCACCGCTACCCCCACCGCCATAAACAACAGTTTGTGAGCCTTTAAGCACCGTCACGCTATCATAAGTTTCTACCGGTGAATAAGCCGTCGGTGGATCCATGCGATTAGGGCAGCCTCCGTGCACATAAGCGCCATCTAATAAAATATTTAATTGGTTTTGGCTTTGTCCACGAATAATGGGCTCAATACCATGCCCCCCCATTCGTCCCCCTGAAACACCGGGGATATTGCGTAAAAATTCTCCCCCATCGGCAGAGGTATCAATAATATCCTCCGTTTCCTCATGGGAAATACTTGGCTCTGGGACATGCTCACCTTCAACAGTCACAGGAGCAAGTACGGTGGTTTCTTCGGCTAAAAGTGCCATTGGTGCTAAAATCGAAACAATACTAACAATGAGCGGTTTATGTGTCATATCAATTATTTAGTTATTAGTTAATGATGCAAAGCGCCGCTTTGCGTGGTAGGCTTAAGCATTTTTTATACCAACTTATTTTAAAATAAAATTTTTCATTATGTATCAATCATATATCAAACAAAAATTCGACTCCCAAAAATAGAGTGTGTGATATCACACATTTTTGTGTCATGTGATTCGTTTTATACTTTAAAATAGGTTTTCAAAAAATACGATAGTGTATCAATTTATTTAAATTCAAAAAATTATGTCAAATTTGTTCGATAATTTATTAGGGCAATCAGGCAATTTTGTCACCGTAATGCGTGCGGCTCGTATCGCCGCTACGACTGATGTGACAATACTTATCTTGGGTGAAAGTGGAAGTGGTAAAGATCATTTAGCGCATGCCATTCATGGTTATAGTCGTCGAGCAGTAGGACCATTTATTGCAATAAATTGTGCGGCTTTGCCAGAAACTTTGGCAGAATCTGAATTATTTGGGCATCGCAAGGGGGCATTTACAGGGGCCACTGCTGATCAACAGGGGCGCGTACAAGCCGCGCATAGGGGTACTTTATTTTTAGATGAAATCGGAGAATTACCGCTTAATATTCAAGCCAAATTGCTACGCTTTTTAGAGACAGGTGAGTGTCAAGTCATTGGTAAAACGCGTGTGGAGAAGGTTGATACTCGTATCTTGGCTGCCACTAACCGTGATTTATATCAAGCTGTACAACAGGGCACATTTAGGCAAGATTTATTTTTTCGTTTAAATATTGTGCCTTTAGAATTGCCCCCTTTACGCGAACGTTTGGGTGATTTAGAGATGCTGCTGCATGCTTTTACAAAACAATTAGCGCAACACCATGATTTGCAAGCGCCGTATTATTCTAAAGCGACACTAAAGCAACTGCGCCGTTATACATGGCAGGGCAATATTCGTGAATTACACAATTTTTGTGAGCGTATGCTCATTTTGTTCAGTGGAAAAACAATTGAGCCCACGCATTTGCCACGTGAATTTAAACAGGCACCTAAAGCTGAAGAATTTACCTTGCCTAGCACCGGGATTAATTTACAAGCCCTTGAAATTTCAATGATTCGCCAAGCGCTGCGTAAAACATATAATAATCGCAGTCAGGCGGCACGATTGTTAGGGTTGACACGGGATACTTTGTTATATCGAATTAAAAAGTATGCCATTGAATTTGAAGGAAATTAATAATTGTGCCGCTCAATGAATTAACTTTTTTATCAGCCTTTTTTGCCGGATTGTTGGGTTCAACACATTGCGTTTGCATGTGTGGTGGGATTATTGGGGCATTGTCCATGAGTTTGCCCAGCAAAGTGCGTCAATCCCCTTTCCAATTGTGGTTTTATTTACTGGCTTATAATGTTGGACGCATTAGTAGCTATATGATTGCTGGCATTTTAGTGGGGTTTTTGGGCGCACAATTTGTACAAAAACTCCCATTCAATAATCTCCAACTATGGCTATCAGGTTTATTTATGATTGCCTTGGGATTATATTTGGGAGATTGGTGGCGAACACTGACTCCTTTGGAACGGCTTGGGGCAGGTTTATGGCGTTTTATTGAACCTTGGGGACAACGTTTAATTCCAGTAAAACAACCATTACATGCGATTGGATTCGGTTTCATTTGGGGCTGGTTACCCTGCGGATTGGTTTATAGCATATTAGTCTTTTCTTTGGCATCGAATGATGCTTGGCAAGGTGGGCTCTTAATGTTGGCATTTGGGTTGGGCACTTTACCTGCCTCACTGGCTTTGGGCATTACTACCCCGTGGTTAACGCGATTTGCTCATAAACGGGTTGTTCGTCAAATTGTGGGCGCTATTGTGATTGCGTTTGGTTTGTTTATTTTGTTTGGGTATTCTTCTCATTTTGTGTAGATGAATTGAAGGATTATGCGCTATTTTGTTCAAACAATCATTAAATCAGCTCCCATTTTGTTAGCAGTATTAGCACTACATTTGCTGCTATTTTGGCAAGTCATGCAACTTGCCCCAGCAAAACAGGCTTCGCGCGCACCTAAAGCAATCACGGTGAGTTTGATTACACTACCACCCAAACAAACGGTGCAACCTAAAGCGCCGAAAAAGGTGGTTAAACGAACAGTGAGGAAATATAAAAAACCTCAAAAAAAACTGGTTATCAAAAAGCGATATAAACCGCGATATAAACCGGTTATCAAAAAGCCAAAACCTGTGAAGCGCGTCGTTACACAAAGGAAAGTGACAACATCTTCTAAGAGAAAAGTGGTAACTCAGCCACAAAAAACGTCACAAAAAGTGGCAAAAGCGCCAACTAAACGCGCTACAAAACGGATTGTAACTATCCCCCCTTCGTATAAAGCCGCTTATTTGCATAATCCACCGCCTTCTTATCCAAGATTTTCTAGGCGGCGAGGTGAAGAAGGCACGGTTTGGCTACGGGTTAAAGTCACTCAAACGGGTAAAGCCGCACTGGTAAAACTCAAAAAATCAAGTGGCTTTAGCAGATTGGATAAAGCAGCACATCAAGCTGTGAGTCAATGGCGTTTTATTCCCGCTAAAAAAGCTGGGCAATTGATTGCAGCTTGGGTAACAGTACCTGTTGTTTTTAAATTGAGGTAATTATCAAAATTTAATATGGAATCTAACCCATTCGGATTCACACACTTTTTACAAAATCTTAATGTCGTTTCTTTATCAATTCTTTTGATACTGTTATTTATGTCGGTGCTATCGTGGTATCTCATTATCACTAAAACGCTCCAACTGGGCCTCACCTATTGGCGTTCAAGTCGGCTTTTAAAACTCTTTTGGCAGGCGAGCTCATTGACACCGATGGTCAATCGTTTGACTAAAAGCAAACCAAAAGAGCCATTTTCTAATGTTGCGCTACAAGGCATTAATGCTGCCCTCTACTACGAAAAACGCGCGCAGTTCGCACATATTTCCTCACATAGCGAATTTATTACCCGCAACATGCGTCGTGCGATCAACGAAGGCAGTGCATACCTTGAGTCTGGCTTAACAATTTTAGCAACAGTCGGTAGCACTGCACCTTTTGTTGGTTTATTAGGCACGGTGTTGGGTATTTATGATGCCCTGATTACGATCAGCACGCGAGGCAATGCGTCATTAGATACTGTTGCAGCGCCCGTCGGAGAAGCTTTGATTATGACTGCTTTTGGATTGGCAGTGGCAATACCAGCAGTGCTGGCATACAACGCCCTGGTACGGAGCAACCGCGCCTATTTAAACAAATTAGAAGGTTTTGCCCATGATCTTCATACCTGTTTGAACACAGGCGCTCGCATAGATATGAAACAAGCTGAGCAACAAGAGTTTGAAATGGAGATGGCATAATGAATTTTGGTAGTGATGAATCCAACAATGAACCTTTGTCAGAAATCAACATTATTCCTCTTGTGGATGTGATGTTAGTTTTATTAATTTTATTTATTCTCACAGCGCCGTTACTGACACCTCATGCTGTTGAAATTGATGTGCCTAAAGAATCTAGCCAAGAAATTCCTGATAAGCCTAATAGAATCGTTTTGGCAATCAATGAAAAAGGAGAACTTTTTTGGAATGATAAAGCCATAACGGATCAATATTTTCGCGTTTATTTGAAGCAAGCCGCTCAAAAAAAGCCGGTGCCAGACTTGCATATTCGTGCTCATAAGGAAACGCAATATCAAAGATTGGCAGAGATTATGTCAGCGGCGCAAAATGTGGGGATTAGTCGTTTGGGGTTTATTACGGAGCCAGAATAGAACTACAAGGATTGGGTCAAAGTCACAGTGAAATATGAATGGGACGAGGAAAAACGTCGTACAAACCTGCTCAAGCATGGGCTGTATATTTTGAGCAACCACAAGGCTTAAAAATGAGGTACCTTGATTGAGATGCTTGAGACTTTGGATAAGTTAGTTAAGTATCAGTATTGCTTTGGATACTGTAGAAACTCTATTGTGTTCGATAAAGGTAAAATGATGAAACTCATTCTATTTTCGGCTTTTGCCTTAATACCAATATCTCTCTTCGCAGCCAACAAACACGCTTTGCTAATCGGTATCCAAGATTATAGCAAAACAGCTTTTGAGTCTCTCAAAGCACCGGCTAATGATATTGAATTAGTGGAAAAGGTGTTGCGAGAAAGATTTGGCTTTCAAGATGAGAATTTGAGGATTCTTTTGGATGAGCAAGCCACGCATACAGGTATTGAAAATGGTTTTAAGGCGCTGATTGGGCAAGTCAATAAAGATGATTTTGTTTATATCTATTTTTCTGGACATGGTTCACAAGTTGAAGACTTAAACGGTGATGAACTTAGTGATAACAAAGATGAAACTTGGGTTTCTTATGGCGCTCGCACCGGTTTATTTGGTAAAGATGATTATGATGTGCTTGATGATGAAATTGATCAATGGCTCTTTGCCCTGTATCAAAAGACTAAAAATGTCGTGTTTATCAGTGATTCTTGTCATTCAGCAACAATAACAAGAGGTGTTGCCCTAACCAGTCGGGCAATTGAAGAAGATAAACGACTTCATTTGCTTGGAAAACACAGCTATAAAAGCATAAAAACGCATTATGGTGTTCATATCGGTGCGGCAGGAGATAATGAATTAGCCATTGAGCAACCAATCAAAGGTAAATATTATAGTCTGTTTACTTGGAACTGGACGTATTATTTACAGCGCGCTCAAACAGGTGAGACTTGGAATGATGTCTTCATGCGAACCTATGCCCAAGTAACTGCTGCACGGGGTGGGGCGCAACGTCCACACATATCAGGCGAACATCATAGACTGTTGTTGGGTCCCGATTTTAATGCGCTTTCTCCTCGGATTCCAGTCCGTTTTGCTTATCCTAAATGGGTAAGCATTCACGCCGGTTCTCTCGTTGGAGTCACAAAGGATTCTATTTATCGTTTATATAAACCTGGACAACCACAAGATTTACCTCGCTTAACAATTAGTCAGGTAAAACCGCTGACGAGTTATGGCAGACCAAAACCAAGTCGGACTTTTAAGCTTGGGGATTTGGTGGAAGAAGAAATTCATGTCTATCATTTTACACCTTTTAAGGTTTATTTAGCAGTGGACTTTCAGAAAGATAGACCACTGTTAAAAAAAATGGCAGCCGTTTTTGCTAAACAAACAGCTTACGAGGTGATTAATGATCCATTTCTGGCTGATCTACATTTGTACATTTTGCGTCCCAAGTTTCAAAATGGGCAGCTCATTTACGATAATCCAAATGAGGCTTTGCCAAAATCTTTTCCTAAAGAACCGCCAGAATTGTGGGTATTGACACCGGATCAACAACTTTTTAAAAAAGGGCTTAAAATTCCATTTGATAAGCCAGAAAAAGGCATTAAG
>CAYFOB010000184.1:0-7635 GCA_964344525.1 uncultured Thiomargarita sp. | reverse complement strand
TTAATTGGTTTGGCATTCGCAATGGTTGCTTAAAGCTAAAATAAAATGGAGAATCAACATGAGCGGGGGCAATATTTTCCATCCGCGCTAAGGCGTTAATACGACTTTGCGCTTGTTTTGCCTTCGTGGCTTTGTAACGAAAACGGTCAATAAATGATTGTATATGGGCAATTTCTCGTTGCTGTTTTTCATAAGCCGCTTGTTGTAAGGCTAATTTTGCGGCGCGTTGACGTTCAAAGGCTTCATAATTTCCCGTATATAAAGTAATGTCTTGTTGTGCAATATGTGCAATCGTATCGACCACATTATCCAGGAAATCACGATCATGAGAAATCAATAGCAAAGTGCCTGGATAATGCTTTAGCCATTGCTCAAACCACAACACGGCATCCAAATCCAAGTGATTAGTTGGCTCATCCAATAATAACAAATCGGATCGACACATCAAAGCACGCGCAAGATTTAAACGCATTCGCCATCCACCCGAAAATTCTTTGACTGGTTTTTCATCTTCAGTGACAACAAAGCCTAAGCCATGCATCAATTGCGCCGCCCGTGTTCGTGCAGTGTAACCGCTAATCGCCTCAAATTGCGCATGTAAACTCGCCTCGCGCATACCATCACCTACGAGTTGCGCGGCTGCTAATTGAGCTTCAATCTCGCGCAATTCTTGATCACCATCCAGCACGTACTCAATAGCGGGCGTAGAAACAGCAGGGGTTTCTTGGGCAACATGAGCAACGGTTAAATGAAGTGGGCATTCTACATCACCTTCATCTTGATGCAATTCACCGCGCAGTAAGGCAAATAAACTGGACTTGCCGCTACCATTGGCTCCAATAAAACCGACTTTATGGCTTGCATGTAGGGTGATGTTGACTTGATGAAATAGCCGTTTTGTTCCACGTTGCAGAGAAAGGTTGCGTAAGGTAATCATAAATATTACTTTTTGGTAGCTAACAATTGAAAAAATTTATGTTACCAAAAAGTAAGAAACCCCGTAATGACTTTTCCAGCAACATTTTCATCTCCAAAAATATTACTTTTTGGTAACCAAAAATTCAATGGGCCATTTTTGTTCACGTTCCCACACTTTGTTACAGAACGCATGCGCTCAAGTTTGATCTTTTGGCGTATTAAACACTTGCCACACAACAGAACCCAACAATATGGCCACCGTCAACGGTATCACAAACCAAACCATCACCATAGCATAAGTTGACAACCATGCATGCTGAATGGCATTTAAAAATAAATATAGTGTGTAAGCAACATAATAACCTAAAAACAATCCCCCTTCCCAACGCTCAATGAGATAATCAGTAAATAAAATCGGCAAACAAAGCATGGCAACAGCAATCATTATAGGCATATCAACGCTGATCGCCTGTTGAGACACCTCTAGCGGCGCAACCAAACTGGTAAAACCGAGTACTAACAAAATATTAAACAGGTTGCTACCCACCACATTACCAACGACAAGGTCCTCTTCTCCACGAAGGCTGCCTATAATGACGGTTGCTAATTCGGGCAAAGAAGTTCCTATTGAAATAATGGTTAAGCCAATAATTAATTCGCTGATGCCAAAATATTTAGCCAACATGACAGCCCCATTGACTAACCAATCTGAACCCAGTACCAAGAGCACCAAGCCCACAATGATGAATATTATTTGCTTGAACAAACTAGAGGGCGCATTTTTTTCTCCATTTTTTTCATCGTCCGACGGGGTTTGGCGAGCACTTCTAATTGTAAAAATCGTATAAAACACGATGCCACTGGACAATAACAAACCATCCCAACGATTAAGTGTGCCATCAAAGGACAAAAAGAGCAACAAAAAGGAGACAGCTATCATTAAGGGAATTTCTAATTTAATCAATTGTTTGTGAACGGAGAGCGGTACAATGACAGCTGCAACCCCTAAAACCAATAAAACGTTGAGGATATTGCTACCCACTACGTTACCAACTGCCAAATCAGGCTTGTCTACCCATGCTGATTGTAAATTAACGGCTAATTCTGGCGCACTGGTCCCAAATGCAACAATAGTGAGCCCAACGATCAAGCGTGAAATACCAAGGGTTTCTGCTAACTCTGAGGCCCCTTGCACTAAAGTGTCAGCACCCACAGTTAATAAAACAAATCCTAGCACAAATAAGACTAACGTTATTAAATCCATCAAAATACTCCTATTTTCGGTGACATAACTTTTAATAATAGCACGCCTAATCAATGTGACTTTTCTGAACCCATAAATCAGCGTACAATCATAAATTTTTAGCAATTTTAATACCATGATGCTCCCTCTAAAAAACGACCGTTTTTTGCGTGCTTTGCAACGCCAACCTGTTGAAATGACGCCAGTGTGGATGATGCGCCAGGCTGGGCGCTATTTACCCGAATATCGTGAAACTCGAACACGCGCTAAGGATTTTTTGACACTGTGTCAAACACCAGACTTAGCCTGTGAGGTCACTTTACAACCACTCGCACGATTTCCTCTTGATGCTGCTATTTTGTTTTCAGATATTTTGACCATTCCTGATGCGATGGGGTTGGGTTTATATTTTAGTGAAGGTGAGGGACCGTGTTTTGAGCATCCTGTACGCAACATTTCACAGATCAACAACTTAGCGGTGCCTGATCCTAATGAAGCCTTGCGTTATGTCATGGACGCGGTGAGTTTGATTCGGCGTGAATTAAGTGGAAAAGTACCGTTGATTGGATTTTCTGGTAGCCCCTGGACGCTGGCTACTTATATGGTTGAGGGTGGAACAACAAAAACATTTAGTCGTATCAAAGGCTTAATGTTTGATGAGCCCCAAGCCATGCACAGTTTATTGGATACCTTAGGAGAGGCTGTCACAACCTATCTAAATGCACAAATTGCGGCAGGCGCACAAGCAGTGATGGTTTTTGATACTTGGGGGGGAATTCTCAGCACTCGCGATTATCTTGAATTTTCATTGCGTTATATGCGACGAATTCTCGAGGGCTTAACCCGTGAGTCTGATGGGCAACGAGTACCAGTGATTTTATTTACCAAAGAGGGTAACGAGTGGTTAGAAGATATTGCAGCGACGGGGTGCGATGCTGTTGGTTTAGATTGGAAGTTGCCAATTGGTGCTGCGCGGGCGCGTATAGGTGATAAAGTGGCATTGCAGGGCAATATGGATCCCTGCATTTTATATGCGTCGCCAGAGCGCATTCGTGATGAGGTGGCAACCATTTTAAAGAGTTTTGGTCATGGCAATGGGCATGTTTTTAATTTAGGGCATGGCATTCATCCGCAAGTTAATCCTGAACATGTCAGCGTGTTTATTAATGCTGTGCATGAGCTGAGTTCCAGTTATCACGATGGCGCATAGAGAAACTCTTATGACTCAAAAAATGATTTTAGCCGCAAAAGGCTTTTGCATGGGCGCAGCTGATGTCGTGCCTGGTGTCAGCGGTGGCACGATGGCTTTTATTTTAGGGATTTATGAACAATTTATTGCAGCTATTCGTTCTTTTGACGCGGTATGGTTACAACATGTTTTCAAGCTAGAAGTCAAACCTGCCCTACAACGCCCCCATTTTGCATTTTTAATTCCCCTCGTTATTGGCATTGTTTGTGCGCTGCTATTTTTTACGCGAGTGGTTCCATTGCCCACTTTATTGCACACACACCCTGAGCCAATTTATGGGCTATTTTTTGGCTTGATTGTCGGCTCTGTTATCGCATTGCTACCAGAAGCGAAACGATTTGATGCATCAGCGCTATTTTTTGTAAGCATCGGCACCTTCTTTGGTTGGTTTATAGTCAATTTAGTGCCCACCAATACCCCTGATGCGACTTGGTTTATTTTTATCAGTGGCATGTTATCCATTTCTGCCATGCTATTACCAGGGATTTCAGGTTCTTTTATTTTATTGATTTTACGAAAATATGATACGATTTTGAATGGAATCGGACACTTTAATTTGATGGTTTTAATCCCCTTTGGATTGGGCGCACTGACCGGATTAGTTGTTTTCAGCCGATTTATTGGCTGGCTGTTAGCACGTTTTTATCGTGCCACTTTGTTGGTGATTATTGGCGTACTTATTGGCACTTTGTGGGTCATTTGGCCTTTTCAAGTCCGCAAATACGAGCTCATACATAATAAAGAGCGTTTAATCAGTTCTACCCCTTATTGGCCAGATGCTTTGACTCAGCCGGTGATTTATGCCTTGTTAATGATGCTGTTAGGGTTGGCATTGGTGTTGATTATTTATGAGTGGGCTAAGCGGGTGAAGCACATTTCTTAAACCCATGAAAAACGGAAAGCGATTACATTATCGAGCGGGATAAACCTAGCTATAATAAGGTTTTGACGGTGCCCGTATTAAATATAATCGCTTTCCGTTATAAGGTTGGAAGAAAAGTGCGTAACATCAGTGATTAACATGATCACAGTTAATCAATCACCAAAATCACAGTTCAAATTATTTAGACAAATGCTTTTGCTTGCAACTAAGTGTTCTCTAACAGCGCTTGCATTTTACTCCGTGATTCTGCAGTATTCACTGCTATTCCAATATTTGGCATAACCTGTTGGAGAAAATCTTGTTGCAAATGTGTCAGCGTTTTGGAAGCACCGATTTCAATCACGCCTTTCAGTGTTTCTTCATACATAAATGGAATAATCAGCGCTTGGTGAGGGACTGCAATACTGAGTCCTGATTGAATAATATGGAAAGATTCTTCTTGCGAATGAATGCGAGACAACATTTTTTTATTCAAAGCCGCTTCTCCAACTAAACCTTCACCGATTCTAAATTTATTGGGAATACTTTCATGCTTAGTATAGGCATAATTGGCGATCATTTCTAAATAGGGTTCTTTCAACAGGTAAAATAACCCCATTTTTCCTTCAACATAGATTGTCAGAAAACAGATAATCTTCTTTGCCAGTGTACTCATATCATGTTCGCCGCTCATCAGCTCACTTAATTGTGCCTGCCCAGTTTTTAACCAATCTTGCATGGCATTCTGTTTTGTCGCTTCCAATAATTTGACAGACGCCGTTTCTAGGGCATTCTTAATTTGTACGAAATTTCCTCGGTATTCCGCTTGAGGCGTTGTTCTCTCACCTGCCGCTAATTTCTGAGACATGATGACAATATCATCAATCACTTTTGATTGGTTCGATAGAGCCATTTCTAAAGCATTTTTGATTTCAATAAAATCTCCCCTGTATTCAGATTGAGGCGTAACGTGCAAATTGCCATCCGCTAATCCCTGTGATATTCGAACAATATCTTCAATCACCTGTTGTAGATTGATGATCATTTGCCGAAAGGCTTTGCTCATCATACCAATTTCATCTTTTCTCTTGAATTCAATGTTCAATTTTGTTTTGCCTTCTGCTAACAGGTGAGCAATGTGGGTCAACTTGATGATCGGATTGACAATCGAAAATTTGATGATCAGAGCAATAAAAATAACCAATAAGAAACCTATAATAACGGCTAAAAGTTGGGCATTAAACATAAGCAAAACCTTTCGTTCTGCCTCTGCCTGCATTTGGAACACGACTTTATTCATTGCCGTCAACAGCTCTACATTGTTAGCTATAACATAGTCCAATGCCTTTGAATCTTGCCCAACAGAATCAATAACGGCTTTTATATTTTCTTTGAGAGGCAACCACAAATTCACAACCTTGTTCAACCCAGCGCTTATTTCCTTCTGGCTTGCAGGCGGCATTACCCTAAATTGCGTCATTTCCAAATTGAGTGGTGCAGAACCACCGTCTTTGAGCGCGAAAAGAGTGGTTTCAAACACCGCCATTGTTTTGAAAAGTTGATCCTTCCACTTATCAAGATGATTTTGTTCATAACGTTGAGTGATATTCGAAAAAATGAGTATTTCCTTAGTCATCTTTTGAGTCAACATCCTCTGCCGCCCTGATAAGTTTATAATAAGGCTATCATCCTTTTGTTGTTTGGTAACAACGTTTGTTATTATCAATATGCTTGCCAACAAAATTAAAAAAATGCTCAAACTGAAAATTGCACGCCCTAGAATCGTATTCATACATACTTATTGACCTATAAAAAATAAAAATCAAGTTTGGAACAGATTTTTCACCTTGGATTTGTCTATGTTATTTATCAATATTTTTGACTGCTTCCAAAATCAGTTGGTTAAGATTAAAGTCAGTGAGTCCCGCCTTGCTTAAGGCTTGTTCGACGCTACGATAGCGAATGGTGTCAGAAACAATGTCAGGGTGGTAAAGGGATTGGCGCAATTGCGCGCCGCTGACATAATCAGCGGCTTTATCCACGCCTCGGTTGATATGCCAACCTACCATGTTTACTCCATTAGAGGAGGCTGTGAAATGCCCGCTGGGTGTCCATGCAACCCATTCTCCATCGTTGCCGTGAAAAAGGGTGACGAGGCGCTCAAAATTTTCGATATTCCAGAGGCGGATAGTTTGATCATCACCGGCTGAAGCTAATAATTGTCCGTCGGGCGAGACTGCTACTGCCCAAACATCGCTGGTATGTCCGATGTAGTCGCCCTGTGTCTCACCGTCACGGTTGTAGGCGGTGAGTGTTCCATTAGAACCGCCGCTAATAATGCGTTGTCCGTCAGGGCTGAAGGTGTAGGAAAGGTGATCATAACCATCAGTACTATCTCGCTCAATGCTGGCTTTGGGAAAGAAAAGGTAGCGGATTTCAAGTATGGCTTGATATCCATGGTCTCCCCCTTCCTGAGTGCGTAGACTCCAGAGGTGCCATCGATCTTGAGCGCGACGAAATTTCCCATTTGGGGAAATTTGTTTGGGTGCGCCAAGTGGATGTTTGGTTGTGGGGAGTGTGAGCTGGAATTCAAAAGGTTCTTCTTGCGCATTTTGAGACCCAGCATCTGTTTTTCCCCAAACCAGTGTTTTTCCATCTTCTGAAAATCCCACCGCCCAAATACTTGACCCCACCCCACGAAGTTGCTTTTCTAGCTTTCCATCGTCCAATGCCCATAGATGAATTTCTTGGTTTGAACCACCTGCTGTCACAGCCCAACGTCCATCAGGACTGATGGTGGTTGCAATTACAATGTTATCATGGCCTTCGTAGGTGATTAGTTCTTTGCCATCAGGGATTGACCAAAGATGGCAATCACTACCCGCACCTTTTGTTCCCACTCCTGACAGTAAATAGCGCCCATCAGGGCTAAAGGATAGGCTACTTACGCTATTTCCCTGATTCGCTAAGATTTTGAGAAAGCGCCCCGTTTCTCCATCCCAAAGGCGGATGGTGTAATCATCGCTACCAGAAGCGATGAGGCCATTTTGGGGAGATATAGCCACAGCTCCCACGTCATCTGTGTGCCCTTCAAGTGTGGCAATCAATTCGCCGTCTTGCACTTGCCATAGGCGCAATGTGTGATCATAACTGCCTGTTACCACGCGCTTTGAGTCGGGGGAAAAGGCGGTGGCGTAGATAACATCGGTATGTCCTTCTAGGATGTGCAATTGTTGTTTTTGGTTAACGTCCCAAAGGATGGCATCAGACTCACTGCCCGACACAAGGTAACGGCTGTTAGGAGAAAAGCTTAGAGGCTGTTTTGGAAAAAATGAAAAGTCTTTTTCAGAAAACGAGAAAGAT